>JAFAIY010000578.1 GCA_019236485.1 Comamonas sp.
GCGGGAGCGAAAGCGCAGCTGCTCGATCAGCACCGCACAAGCCCCCTCGCAACGCGCAACACCATCCCAATCCTTGTTCTGGGCGGCTTGCAGCATCTTGGCGCTGCTTTCCTCAATAGCACGATAGAAGTCGATCAATGTGTGCTCCATTTATTCACCTGCAGCCACCTATCCGATTTCCCGCCAACCTTGCGCCACGGGTGCCAGCACCGACTGGACGTTCTCCAGCAGCACCACGTCGTTGCGCAGATTGGACAGCGTCAGCTGAGTGATGCTGTAGTCATACAGAGATGCGAGATTCTGGGCGATTTCCCCGCCTTGCTCCGGATTCAGAGCCGCTTTGAGACCTTCTTCCAGAATACGCACCGCTTTGCCGATCTGACGGCCTTTTTCCTCGACCTCGCCGCGCTGCATGGCGCCTTTGGCTGCATTCAGGGAAGCATCCAGAGCATCAAACAGCAGCTGAATCAGCGTATGCGGCGATGCGCCATCCACCACCGATTGGACCCCCACCTGCTTGTAGGCGTTGGCGGCATGACGATTGAATGACGACGATGTGTACATATAAATTCCTGGTGCCTGTGCAAGCTATATCGGCACCCTGTCAACGAACTGAAACCTTCTCACCGGTTCCACTGCGAAATCTGCTGCGACATATAGGCGCTGAGCGCCGAATAGGAGCCCATCTTCGTATCCAGCGCCGTGTACTGCGCACGCATGCGCTGCTCAAATGCGGCGGCTTGGTCATTCACTCTGTCCTGAGCCTTGCCGTTTTCTGTCTTGAGCTTCGTCAGGCTCTTGTTCTTGGCATCAAACAGACCTGTATCGAACTGCAGCATCTTGTCGGTGAAATCCTTCATTCTCACCGCCAGCCCCTGGGTTGCCGGCTTGCCATCCTCCCCCGGCGCAGAGAACACCTGTGCCAGCTTGGCAGGGTCTTGCAGAACCGCCTCCAGCTTGGCCTTGTCGGCCGACAAGGTGCCAAATGCCAGCTTGCCGCCCTTGCCCAGCTGAATGCCGAGATCCGACAGATTGATCCCGCCCAGGCTGGAGGACAGCACCCCGCGAAGGCCGTTGCTCAAGCCCACCATGGTGGAATCCCCCTGCATGACCCCCGCCGTCTTGGTGTCGGAATCGTATTTGATCGTTCCGGCCAGCTTGTCGTTCAGCGCGTTGTACGCGTCCATGAAGGTCTGCAGATTCTTCTTCATGCCGTCGGTATCGGACACCACCGTCACCATGGCCGAGGTACCGGCCTGGGTGACCTGGCTCACCGTGAAGCTCAGGCCCGGCAGGGTCTGCTTGAAATCATTGGTGGCCGACTCCACCGCAATGCCATTGACCGTAGCCTTGGCATTCTGCGCCAGCTGCACCACGCCGCCATTCGCCGTAGCACCATCCGCTGCCTGGCCCGCATAGGCCAGCGCCGACAGATTGGCATCACCGCCGGAGACGGAGACCGTGAACGCATTGTCCTTGCCCGAGTTCTGCGAACGCATCACCAGGCGCTCGCCGGTCGCATCCTTGAGCACCGAAGCCGTGACGCCGCTGCCCCCCGATTTCTGATTGATGGCGGCGGCCAGCTGATCCAGCGTCATGCCGGCCGTGACCGAAATCGCCGTATCCTTGCCGCCCATGCTGATCGTCAGGGAGGCAGGCGTATTTGGATCGCTAGGGCCGAAAGTGTCGCCATTCGCAAAGTTCTGGGACGCCAGCGACTGGCTGCGCGCCAGCTGCTGCACCGAAATTTCCGAAGCCCCCACCGCAGCCGCCCCCGTCACCTTGACCGAAACCGCGGTATTGGATGAAGCCGCCGTGGTCAGCTGCCAGGCAGCCTTGTCCGACAGCTTGGCCGCCGCGTCCTGCAAAGTGGACATCAGGGACTTGAGAGAGCCCACCGTCGATATCTGAGTGTCGATGGACGATGCCGTGGTCTGCAGCTGCTGCAAAGGCTGTTTCTGCAACGCGACCAGTTTCGAAATCATCGACTCGACATCCAAGCCGCTGCCGATGCCTGCTGCCGTCAGTCCCATAGCCATCCCCTTATCAGCCACCTGGCCCCCGGCAAACCGCCTTGACCCGGTCATGCAAACCGCCTGCACCCGCATTGTTCGGGTACAGAAAGTCCTGTCAACCTCTTATCGGCACGCTCTCCCCCAACTTGAGGGGCAGAGCCGCCCTAACCTCAGCTTTTTACTGAATCAGCTTCAGCACCGACTGGGGCAGCTGATTGGCCTGGGCCACCATGGCCGTGCCGGCCTGCTGCAGGATCTGCGTGCGGCTCAGATTCGCGGTTTCTGCGGCAAAGTCCGCATCCATGATGCGCGAGCGTGCGGCGGAGGCATTCTCAGCCGCTACCTGCAGATTGGAAACCACTGCCTCGAAACGGTTCTGCGCGGCACCGAGGGTGGCGCGGTTGTCATTCACCATGTCCAGCGCCGCATCGATGGCGCTCATGGAGGCGCGTGCCGCGGTCGCATCCGTGGAACCGGAGGCCAGAGAGCCCAGCGCACCGTTCAGCGAAGCAGGAGTACCTGTGGTCACGCCCAGAGCCGTTGCATTGCTGAGGTCCACCGAAGTCAGCGTGATCTGGTTATCCGCACCGGTGTTCGCCCCCACCTGGAAAACCGTGGCTGCCGTATTGTTGAGCAGCTGACGGCCGTTGAAGCTGGTGCTGGTCACCACGCGGGCGATTTCCTGGGCCAGCTGCTGGTATTCCTTGTCCAGCGAGCCGCGGTCCGTGGAGTTATTCGTGTCGTTGGCGGCCTGCACAGCCAGTTCGCGCATGCGCTGCAGGTTGTCGCCGATCTTGCTCAGCGCGCCTTCGGCCGTCTGCGCCATGGAGATGCCGTCGTTGGCATTGCGCACGGCCACGTTCATGCCGCGCACCTGGGTGTTCATGCGCTCGGCAATGGCCAGACCTGCCGCATCATCCTTGGCGCTGTTCACGCGCAGGCCGGAAGACAGGCGCTGCATGGTCGTTGCCAGCGAGCTCTGGGAGGTATTGAGATTGCGTTGAGCGTTCAGCGAAATAAGATTGGTATTGATGGTGGATGCCATGGGCAGCTCCTCGTTAGGCACGAACAATGGCTAGCCGCTCCGCAGCCCTCACCCTTGAAGACCACTGGAACGTCAGACAGCGCGCCAGACATTGCCCAGCTCTACCTATCTGATGCCATGCATTGTGCTGATGCCGCGCCACGCCTAAACAGCGATAAACGCCAGCTTCCACCGCCAATTTCCCTCGTTCGTCCACAGTCGCAGGGATAGGCTTGCTCATCTTCCATTCACTGCCGCTGCCCGGCGCACTTCTCTCATGACCCAGACTTTTTTGCACGTAGGTTGCGGCCCGCAGCGCAAGAGCACCACCACTCCCGGCTTCAACACCGATGCCTGGCAGGAGCTGCGCCTGGACATTGACGCCAGCGTCGAGCCCGACCTCATAGGCACCATGACCGATATGTCCGCCGTGGCCGATGCCTCGGTGGATGCCATCTACTCCAGCCACAATATCGAGCACCTCTATCCCCACGAGGTCCCCCTGGCCCTGGCCGAGTTCCGACGCGTGCTCAAGCCTGATGGCTTTGCCATCATCACCTGCCCCGATCTGCAATCGGTCTGTGCGCTCGTGGCCAAGGGCCAGCTGACGGAGCCCGCCTATATTGCCCCGGCCGGCCCCATCAGCCCGCTGGACATTCTGTACGGCTGGCGCGCGGCAATGGAGCAAGGCAATCTCTACATGGCCCACCGCTGCGGCTTCACCTGGCAGTCGATGAACGAGGCCCTGCGCGCCGCGGGCTTTCCCATCGTGGCCTCCATAGCCCGGCCCGAAGTGCTGGACATCTGGGCCATTGCCAGCAACAGCCAACGCAGCGAAGCCGAGATCCACCAACTGGCCGCCCAATACTTCCGCCTGTAGTCCGGCCGGACGTCCCGCCTCCCCATAAGCAAAAAGGCAATGTGCCCTGCACATTGCCTTTTTTGTTCTGGATGCCGGCCAAATCCGACCGACATGGGCTTGAAAGCCCTGCGCTTCGATCAGCGCAGCAGAGACAGCACGCCCTGGGGCAGCTGGTTGGCCTGGGCCACCATGGCCGTACCGGCCTGCTGCAGAATCTGGGTACGGCTCAGATTCGAGGTTTCGGCCGCGAAGTCGGCATCCATGATGCGCGAACGGGCGGCGGCCGTGTTCTCGGAGTTCACTTGCAGACCGCTGACCACGGCTTCAAAACGATTTTGGGTGGCACCCAGATCGGCGCGCAGGGACGACACGGCGTCGATGTCCTTGTCCAGATTGGTCATAGCCGTCAGCGCAGTGGCCTGGTCGGTCATGGCACCCGAGGTGGCCTGCATCGTCACGCCCAGCGAAGCCACGGTGATCTGGTTGTCGCCAGCGGTATTGGCACCCACTTGGAACTTCAGGTCGGCGCCGTTGAAAACGCTCTTGCCGTTGAACTGGGTGGCGGTCAACAGACGGCTATTTTCCTCGGCCAGCTTGTTGTATTCCTTGGCCACGGAGCCCACGTCGGCGGTACCGTTGGTGCCGTTGGCAGCCTGCACGG
>JAFAIY010000004.1 GCA_019236485.1 Comamonas sp.
GAGCCCGGTGGAGGTGCGCGAGGGCGAAGGCCAAAGTCTCAAATGGGCGCGCTTCGACCCCTATCACGGCTTCAAGCTGCGCTTCGAGATCGACTTTGCCCACCCCGCGGTGGACTCCACGGGGCAGTGCGTGGAGTTCGACATGGGTCTGGACAATTACACGCGCGATATCGCGCGGGCCCGTACCTTCGGCTTCACCAAGGATGTGGAGATGTTGCGCAACAACGGCCTGGCCCTGGGCGGCGGGCTGGACAATGCCATCGTCATGGACGACTACAAGGTCCTCAACAGCGACGGCCTGCGCTATGACGACGAATTCGCCAAGCACAAGATCCTGGATGCGATCGGCGATCTGTATCTGATCGGCAAGCCCATTCTTGGCGCCTACAGCGCCTTCCGTTCGGGCCATGGCCTCAACAACAAGCTGCTGCGGGCCATGCTGGCCCAGCCCGAGAGCTGGGAAGTCGTGACCTTCGAGAGCGAGCGCCAGGCGCCCCAGGGCTATGCTCAGCCCGTGCGGGCCTGGTAAGCGGGCGGCGCCATGCTGATCTTCCGCTGGCTGGCCAGTCTGCTGACTCTGGCTTCGGTGCTGTGCTTCGCGTTCTATCTGGGAACGGGCAGGGCGCATTACAAGCGTCTGGGTTTTCTGCTCTTCAAATGGACGGTCATCGCGGCCCTGGCCTTTTTTGCCGTGCTGTTTGCGGGGCGCATTGCCTGAGCAGGCCCAGGCCGCTCAAATGGTTTGCTGCAGCTATTGAATCAGTAGTTGCGCGGGCGTTGCGGTTGCGTGTTGCAACGTTGTCGGTTTTGTAAACCGGGGCAAAAGCCGGTAAAGCGACGTTCATCCTGCGTCTCTGCCGGACGGATCGGGGGATGATGTCTACGTGGGCGGCAGCAGGCCGCCATGGCTGAACCGTTTCAGAAAGGAGAAACCATGTCCCGTCTGACAACCCGTGTTCTTTCCGCCTCTATGGCCGCGTGCCTGGGGCTGAGCGGCCTGGCCGTGCAGGCCCAGCCGGACCGCGGCCAACAGGAGATGCGCCATGGCGGCCGCTATGACGACCGCGGCGACCGTTATGGGGATCGCCGTGATGAACATCGCGATGAGCGCCGCTTTGACCGCGATGACCAGGGCCGCGGCGCAGGTCCCGAGCATGACTGGCGGCGCGGCTACCGCGTGCCGCCCGAGTACCGCTCGCATCACTATGTGGTCGATGACTGGCGTGCCCACCATCTGTCGGCCCCGCCGCGCGGCTACCACTGGATACAGAATGGCGGCGACTATCTGCTGGTCGGCATTGCCACCGGCGTGATCCTCACCATAGTCCTGGACAACGGCTACTGAAGCCCGTGTTCTCAAGCAAAAACCGCGGCCTGCTGCCGCGGTTTTTTCATGGGCGCCAGGCCTTATAGCCTGCCCCTGATCCGGGGGGGGGCAGGGCGTCAATAGACTCTGCCGCCGCGGTACATCGCATGCTGGCGGCGGCGCAGGTCCGTGACCTCGGCCATCTTGCCCATGGCCGCCGCTGCATGGGCATGGGTGATGGCCAGGCCCAGGGCGTCGGCGGCATCGGTGCCGGGCAGGCCGGGCAGCTGCAGCAGGCGCTTGACCATTTCCTGAATCTGGCTCTTGGCCGCGCGGCCATGGCCGACCACGGCTTTCTTCATCTGCAGCGCCGTGTACTCGGCCACCGGCAGATTGGCGTTGACGAGGGCCGTGAGCGCCGCGCCGCGCGCCTGGCCCAGCAGCAGCGTGGACTGGGGGTTGACGTTGACGAAGACGATTTCCACGGCCGACATATCGGGCTGGTAGCGCGAAGCCACCTCGGAGATGCCGTCGAACAGCATCTTGAGGCGGCCGGGCAGGTCGCCCAGTTCCATCTTGGTGGTGCGGATGGTGCCGCTGGCCACATAGGACAGGCGTTGGCCGTCCATGTCTATGACGCCAAAGCCCGTGGTCTGCAGGCCCGGGTCGATTCCTAGAATGCGCATGGCTGTGGATTATCCACGTACAAAACCATCTCACTTCATGCGCGTGGCAGCCAGGGCCCATGCCGGCCGCGCTGCAGCGCCTCAGGGCGGAGTAATCATCGGTATATAGCGCATGATGGTGCGGGTGCGCAGCACCAGATAGCGCGACTGGGGCGTTTTCTCGAAGCGCTTGGGCGCCGGCAGCATGGCGGCCAGACGCGCGGCATCGCTGGCGCTGAGCTGGGCCGCGCTCTTGCGGAAGTAGTGCTGGGCCGCGGCCTCGGCGCCGAAGATGCCCTGGCCCCATTCCACGCTGTTGAGATAGATCTCCAGAATGCGCTGCTTGCTCAGCAGCAGCTCCAGCAGCTGGGCCAGCACCAGCTCCTGGCCCTTGCGCAGAAAGTTGCGCTCGCCCGAGAGCAGCAGGTTCTTGGCCAGCTGCTGGGTGATGGTGGAGCCGCCGTAGACCTTGGCCGGCCTGCCGTTGTCGGCCTTCTCGGCTTTTTCCTCGGCCCTGGCGTTGCGCTGGTAGGCCTTGCGGATTGCATCCCACTGCACGCCATGGTGCTCCATAAAGCCCGCATCCTCGGAGGCGATCACTGCGCGCTTGAGGTTGGCGGAGATCTGCCCATAGTCCACCCATTGCTGGCGCCAGCGCAGGCCGTCTTCGCTGTGCGCCAGCTGCCAGGCCTCGGAGCGTTGATAGGTGGTCGATTGCGGGTCCGCCAAGACCATGACTGCGATACGTGCTACAAAAAACACTTGCAGCAGCAAGGCCGAGCAGAGCATCAGCAGCAGCAGTCGGGCCAGGGCTTTCATGGTCGACGCGGGCCTCAGTGCGCGGCTTCGGACTGCAGCAGCGCGCGCAGCTCGGCCAGCACCTGGGCCGAGGGCGGGCGCACGCCGCGCCACAGCGCAAAGGATTCGGCCGCCTGTTCGACCAGCATGCCAAGGCCGTCGCGCGCCTGGGCGCCGTGGCTGCGGGCCCAGTCGAGAAAAGGCTGCGCGGCCGGGCCATACATCATGTCGTAGGCCAGGCTGCCGGGGCGCAACACCGATGCGGGGGCCGGCACCTCGGCACCCGCCAGGCTGCTGGCCGTGGCATTGATGACGATATCGAAATTCTGAGTGCTATCGGTCTCAAGCGCTTGCTGTTCCAGTGTCAGCAGCTCTGTTTTGTGTAGCGAAGCAAGCTCGGCGTGTTGCGCCACCAGCGCCTGGGCCCTGGCATGCGTGCGGTTGACCACGACGATGCGGCGCGGCCGCTGCTCGATCAGCGAGCCCAGGGCTCCGGCCGCGGCGCCGCCTGCGCCCAGCAGCAGCAGATCGGCTCCCGCGATCCGCACGCCCGCATTGCGGCCGATGTCGGCGACCAGGCCCAGGCCGTCGGTGTTGTCCGCATATATGCCCTGGGCATCGAAGACCAGGGTGTTGGCGGCACCGGCCAGGCGCACGCGCTCGCTGGCGCTGGTGGCCAGCTCGGCGGCCTGCAGCTTGAAGGGCACGGTCACGTTGCAGCCTCTGCCGCCGGTGGCGGCAAACTCGCGCACAAAAGCGCCAAAGCCGTCCAGCGGCACCAGAGCGCGCTCATAGCTCAGCCGCTGGCCCGTGAGCTCGGCGAAGCGGGCATGGATCCAGGGGGAGCGGCTATGGGCCACGGGGTTGCCCATGACGCAGTAGGCATCAAGCGTATTTGTCATAAAAGGCTGAAAGAAATCGCTAAACAGAGTTGAGTACGCGTTGGGGCAGTGGCCTGCGAAACCGGCGCAGCCTAAGCCAAGGCAGCCGCGCAAGGGCCGTCCCGCCGCGCTGGCTGCGTTCCCCGCCCGCAAGCGAAGCGATGCGAGAGCGGGGGAAGACGCCGAAGGCGGCACAGGGGGTCACCTTATGTCTGTTTCCAGCGTCTGCTCGCGCGTGAACTTGAAGCGCGAAACCACGGCGATCTGGTCGGCCTTGGCGCGCATGGCGGGGCCGAAGTGGCCGTAAGGTCCGGCCGCGCGCGCAATGGCTTCGGCGCGCGTGTCCAGCATGCGGTTGCCCGAGCCCTGCACCACCTCGGTGGAGAGCACGCGGCCGTCGTGGTTCACGGTGAGGATCATGACCAGCTCGCCATAGAGCTTCTTGCCCTTGTTCTCAGGGAAGTTCTCCGTACCCTTGTCCTCCACCTTGCGGCGCAGCGCATCGTAGTAGACCGCATACACGGCCTCCTTGGTGGCGGGGCTGATATAGCGCTTCTTGGGTCTGGCGTTTTCCTCGTTGATGCGCTTTTCGATCTCGGCCAGCATCTTGATGAGCTGGCGGCGCTTCTGCTCCTGCGCCTCCTGTTCCTTGGCGTCGGCGCTCAGGCGCGGGTCCAGCGGCGGCAGGGACGCGACCTGCTCGCGCAGCTGGGTCAGCAGCTGGTTCTGCTGCTGCTGCATGGCGTCGATCTGGCGCTGCTTTTCCTCGAAGTCGTCGCCTACGGCCGTCAGGGCCGAGTAGGGCATGGGGCTGGTGGCCCGGCCCTGGTCGGCGTCGCCGCCGCCGGCGAGCGCTGTCTGGGCAATGGCCTGGGCCTTGTCCGGCGTCTCGTTGGCACGCGCGTTGACCAGGATCACCTCCAGCGGCGTGTCCTGAAACACGCGCTCGAAGCGCTCCGGGTCCACGAACTTGATGGACAGGGTCACGACATGCACGGCAATGGACACGCCCAGCGCAATCTGCAGCGTGCTCAGTCTTTGAAGCGAGGTAGGCAGTTTCACGGCAGCGCCCGGAACGGATGTATGGGAGGCATCAGGACGACTGGTTGTCGGCGGCCGGAGTATCGGCGTCGTTCATGTCCACCGCGATGGAGATGGGGCCGGCCACGGCCTCCTCCTCGTCCTCGCCACCGTCCTCGGCGGCCTGGACGTCGCCGTCCAGGCGCTCGATCAGCGTGCCCGAGATGTCCAGCGAGATTTCGTCGATCTCGCCGAGCTTGACGCGCACATGGGCGCCACGCGGCAGGTTCTGCGCGCCCAGCACGGGCAGCACCAGGGGCAGATTGTCGGCGCGCACCAGGAAGGAGCCGTTGGGGCCTTCCTTGAACACGCTGGCCGTCAGCTCGGTGATGCCGTTCTGCTCCAGATACTTGAGCGTCCAGAAGCGTTCCATGCCGGCCTGATAGCCGTTGTAGGCGCTGTAGGCACCGTCAAAGCTGCTGATGATGCCGAACAGCTCCGCATCCTTGGGCTTGAACGGGGCGGCCAGGGCGGCGGTCTTGCCATGGCGGGCGCAGGCAATGATCTGCCACTGGTTGACCAGGTCCACATAGCGGCGCAGCGGCGAGGTGGCCCAGGAATAGGCTTTCACGCCGATGCCCGCATGGGGCAGGGCCTTGGTGCTCATGCGCACCTTGACGCCGGGCGCCAGGCTGGCCTGGCTGCGGTAGATGCCGGGCACGCCATGTTCGGCCAGCATCAGGCCCCAGGTGCTGTTGGCCACGATAGCGGCCTCGGCCACAATCAGGTCCAGCGGCGCGCCGCGCTTGCGCACGGTGATCTGCACCTGCTCGCTGCCCTGGGGTTCGGCACCATCGTTGCCGACCAGACGGAAGTTGTAGTCGGGGCGGTTGAAGTTCTCGGGCTTGCCGCGCACCACTTCGCGGTTGGCCTTGAGGAACTTGGACCAGCGCTGCAGGAATGTGAGCTCCTGGCGCTTGCCCAGCAAGGATTCGGGCGTGTTTTCGACCTCAATGGACGGGTCGGCCAGCCATTCCTCGGTCACGATATGGTCGAGCTTGTCGTAGCGGAAGTTGACTTCCACGGGCACGCGCTCGAGACGGGTTTCGCTGGAAATCGTCTCCAGCGTCTCCTCGTTGATCTGCACGTACAGCGACACGGCGGGGTTGGAGCGGCCCTCGTCCAGCGTGTAGATATGCACTACCTCGTCGGGCAGCATGGTGATCTTGTAGCCCGGCATATAGACCGTGGACAGGCGGGCGCGGCCCAGCTTGTCGAGCTCGCCGCCGGGCGTGATGGCCAGACCGGGAGCGGCAATGTGTATGCCCACGGTCACCGTACCTGTGCCCAGGCCCCGCACGGACAGCGCATCGTCGATTTCGGTGGTTGCCGAATCGTCGATGGAGAAGGCCTGGACCTCGGCCACGGGCAGATCGGCCGGCGGCTGGGGCGCCTGCAGGCTGGGGAAGCCCGTGCCCTTGGGGAAGTTGTCGAACAGAAAGCGCTTCCAGTGGAACTGGTAGGACGAGTCTATGGCGCCCGCGCGGTGCAGCAACTCCAGCGGGGCCAGCTTGGTGGCGCGGCTGGCCTCGACCACGGCCTTGTACTCGGGCGCGTTCTTGTCGGGCTTGAACAGAATCTTGTAGAGCTGTTCGCGGATGGACTGGGGGCATTCGCCGCGGCCCAGCTCCTCGGCCCAGGCCTCGATCTGGGCCTGGATCAGCTTTTTCTTTTCGATGGCGGCCAGGGCCTGCTGCAGGATTTCGGCCGGTGCCTTCTTGAAGCGGCCCTTGCCCGCACGGCGGAAGTAATGCGGTGCGTCATAGAGCCGGAACAGCGCGCCGGCCTGCTGGGCCAGCGTGGCGGACTCGGAGAAATAGTCGCGCGCCAGGTCGGCGAAACCGAATTCCTCGTCGGGCGCGAATTCCCAGGCCAGATCCAGATCGATCTCGGCGGCCTGGGCCTGGCCCTGGGCCATCAGCTCGGCGGGAGCCGGCTTCTCGAACTTGAGCAGGAGATTGGCGGCCTTGACCTTGACCCGTTTACCCGAGTCCAGTTCGACCTGGGCCGAGGACTCGGCTTCGGAGAGGATGCGCCCGGCCAGAAATTTGCCGGCTTCTTCAAACAGTGCGTGCATAACCGCGCATTTTCCCACGAGCCGGCAAAAAGCACGCGAAAGCGTTGAGCTTAGGGCCCTGGATCGGCCAATTAATGGCCCGTTTCTTGATAGCGAACACATGGCGCGCGAAGCGCCGGGGCGGGAGCCGGGAGTCCGTTCCGGCCGGGCGCGGTTTCAGGCCAGGGCCAGAAATTCGTCGACGCGATCCAGGTATTCCTCGAAGTTGGACAGCGCGTGGTCGCCGCCCTCCTGCACCAGCTGCAGCGCATGGGGGTAGCGCTCGCTCATCTCGTTCCAGTCCAGCACCTCGTCGCCCTGGGCGATCAGCACCATTTCGGGCGCTGCCGGGGTCATGGCCCGGGTGTCGAGCTGGCGCAGCTCTTCTATGTATTCGGGGCGAAAGAAGAAATGCTCCTCGGGGTCGTGCCAGCTGCTCTGCTCGCCTATGTACTTCTCCAGGTCGCGGGCCGGGTTCACGGCGGGGTTGATCATCACGCTCTTGCAGCGCGCAAGCTGGGCCACCCAGCTTGCGTAATAGCCGCCCAGCGAGGAGCCGACCACGGCCATGGTCTGGCGCGGCCAATTGGCAATGCCTTCGGCAATCAGGGCCGCAGCCTCGCGCGGGGAGGGCGGCAGCTGCGGGCACCACCAGCGCACGCGGGAATGCCGGGACCCCACATAGTCGGCCAGGATGCGGGCCTTGTTGGACTGCGGGGAGGAGCGAAAGCCGTGCAGATATAGCAGATGGGTGGTGGTCATGACGGCAATCTCCTCTAGTCAGGCGATGAATACTTTGCGTCCATTGTGGCCTGTCCGCCCCGGTCCTGGCAGGGGGGAAGGCCTATGGCAGCGCAGCTGCGAGGCGAACCTGCCGCAGCGCCGGCCGCGCTCAACCCTGCAAAGCGCACGGCGACCGGCCCGCACGATAATTGCGGCCCATGTCTGCCACCGAATTCGACAAACCTTCGTTATTGCAACGCATCATTCCGCTGTTCCGCGGCTTTGATTTCCTGCTGCTGCTGTTTGTCGCACTGCTGGCCAGCGCCGGCCTGCTGGCCATGTATTCCTCGGGCTTCGACCATGGCACGCGCTTTGTCGATCATGGCCGCAATATGCTGATTGCGGCGGGCCTGCTGTTTGTGGTCGCGCAGATTCCTCCCCAGCAGCTGATGAAGGCCGCCGTTCCGCTGTATACCCTGGGCGTGGCGCTGCTGGTGGCCGTGGCGCTGTTCGGCATTACCAAGAAGGGCGCCACGCGCTGGGTGAATGTGGGCGTGGTGATCCAGCCTTCGGAGCTGCTCAAGATCGCCACGCCGCTGATGCTGGCCTGGTGGTTCCAGCGCCGCGAAGGCAATCTGCGCGGCACGGACTTCGCGATCGCCTTCGGCCTGCTCATGGTGCCCGTGGGCCTGATCATGAAACAGCCCGACCTGGGCACCTCGCTGCTGGTGATGGCGGCCGGCCTGTCGGTGATCTTTTTTGCGGGCCTGCCCTGGAAGCTCATCGTGCCGCCCGTGGTGCTGGGCGTGATCGGCGTGTTCCTCATCATCTGGTACGAGCCCCAGCTCTGTGCCGACGGCGTGAGCTGGTATTTTCTGCACGATTACCAGCGTACCCGCGTGTGCACGCTGCTGGACCCCACGCGCGACCCGCTGGGCAAGGGCTTCCACATCATTCAGGGCATGATCGCCATCGGTTCGGGCGGGGTCTGGGGCAAGGGTTTTATGGCCGGCACCCAGACCCACCTGGAATTCATCCCCGAGCGCACCACCGACTTCATCTTTGCGGCCTATTCCGAAGAGTTCGGCCTGGTGGGCAATCTCTTCATCATCGTCTGCTTTCTGTTCCTGGTCTGGCGCGGCCTGGCCATTGCCATGCAAGCCAGCTCGCTGTTCGGCCGCCTGATGGCGTCGGCCGTGGCCATGATCTTCTTCACCTATGCGTTTGTGAACATGGGCATGGTCAGCGGCATCCTGCCCGTGGTGGGCGTGCCTCTGCCCTTCATCAGCTATGGCGGAACGGCCATGGTGACGCTGGGTCTGGCGCTGGGAGTGTTGATGTCGGTGTCGCGCGCGCAGCGTCAATTGCCGGGCGGAGACGGACATATTCCCCACGCCTGATCGCTCCTGCGCTGCAGGGCTGTAAAGGCAGGGGGCGCGGGATATCGATCCATAACGAAGCCGGCGCGCGCAGCGCAATGCCTGCCGGTTTGCACAGGACTGCTGCGTGGGGCCGGGCCGCCAGCGGCCTAGTGGTCGCGAGGGCATGCAAGCCTCTCTACAATGCATTCCATGATTTCCCGCGAACCCACCATCGAACGCTTGGCCACGGCCCGTCAGTTGCTGCTTGAGCCCTTTGGCCTGGACGAAACCCATCTTGCGCGCGCGCTTGCCGAGATTCGCTCGCACCAGGTGGACGACGCCGACCTGTACTTCCAGTACACCCGCGCCGAAGGCTGGAGCCTGGAGGAGGGCATAGTCAAGACCGGCTCCTTCTCCATCGACCAGGGCGTGGGGGTGCGTGCGGTCAGCGGCGAGAAGACGGCATTTGCCTATTCCGACGATATCTCCGAGGCCTCGCTGCTTGATGCGGCGCGCACCGTGCGCTCCATCTCTGCGGCCACCCAGTCTCGCCGCGTCAAGGCGGGTGCGCCAAAGATTGCGGCCAGCCGCTCGCTGTATCCGGGTCTGGATCCCATCAGCACGCTGGACAGCACGGCCAAGGTCGAGCTGCTGGGCAAGGTGGAAAAGCTGGCCCGCGCCAAGGATCCACGCGTGGTGCAGGTCATGGCGGGTCTCGCCAGCGAATACGACGTGGTGCTGGTCGCGCGTGCCGACGGCACGCTGGCCGCCGATGTGCGCCCGCTGGTGCGCCTGTCGGTGACCGTGATCGCCGAACAAAAGGGCCGGCGCGAAGTCGGCTCGGCCGGTGGCGGCGGCCGCTTCGGTCTGGCCTATTTCAGCGACGAGCAGATCAGCCAGTATGTGGACGAAGCCGTGCATGCGGCTCTGGTCAACCTCGACTCGCGCCCCGCGCCGGCCGGCGTGATGACCGTGGTGCTGGGCCCAGGCTGGCCCGGTGTGCTGCTGCACGAGGCCGTGGGTCACGGCCTGGAAGGCGATTTCAACCGCAAGGGCTCGAGCGCCTTCAGCGGCCGCATAGGCCAGCGCGTGGCGGCCAAGGGCGTGACGGTGCTGGACGACGGCACGCTGGCCGACCGCCGCGGCTCGCTCAATGTGGACGACGAAGGCCATGCCAGCCAGAGCAATGTGCTGATCGAGGACGGCATTCTCAAGGGCTATATCCAGGACTCGATGAACGCCCGCCTCATGGGGGTCAAGCCCACGGGCAACGGCCGCCGCGAAAGCTATGCGCACATCCCCATGCCGCGCATGACCAACACCTATATGCTGGGCGGCGACAAGGATCCGCAGGAAATCATAGGCACCATCAAAAAAGGCCTGTACGCCACCAATTTCGGTGGCGGTCAGGTGGACATCACCAGCGGCAAGTTCGTGTTCTCGGCCAGCGAAGCCTACTGGGTGGAGAACGGCAAGATCCAGTATCCGGTCAAGGGCGCGACCATCGTGGGCAGCGGCCCCGAGTCGCTCAAGCACATCAGCATGATCGGCAACGATATGCGTCTGGATTCGGGTGTGGGCACCTGCGGCAAGGAAGGCCAGAGCGTGCCCGTGGGCGTGGGCCAGCCCACGCTGCGCATCGACGGCCTGACCGTGGGCGGCACGGCCTGATCCTTTGCGGCAGCGTCCGCTGCGTGCCATTCCCATCGGCCCCGGTCTGCATTGCAGGCCGGGGCCTTGTTGTTTTCGCAGGTGCAGGCCGGCCGCGGCACAGCCGCCGAAAGGGTTTTGTGGACGGCTTCGAAGTCGAATTCAATGAATATTTGAATTGCGCCTTAAAACTGCATGAATAACGGATTTTCCTTCATTGAATTCAATAAAATTCTTTGAAATTTAAAAATTTGCAAAAATATTGCAAATCAAATCAATGTAGGTTCTCGAGGCTTTCAGAGGGAAGGCCCGCTTTTGCCGGGAGGCCGTCCCCGGGCGTCCATGTTGCAATGCGCAATGGCTGTGCTACATTGAAAGACATGCAAACGCAACGCGCTTATTTCTTTTACTTTTGGTTCTCGCCCCCGGCGGCTGAGAGGTAAACGCGCGCACCCTGCAAACACCTCCCAAAGAACCGCCGAAGCTGCAAAGCCCGGCGGTTTTTTTTCACCCCTACGTTTCAGCTACCCCGGTTTTCATCGATCAACGACCTCACGAAAGATTGCCATGACTGCTCTGAACACTTCCTCCGCCGATTCCTGGTATCGCTCCGGCTCTCCCAAAACAGGCCAGACCGACGACGCACGCATCAAGGAAATCACAGTGTTACCCCCTCCAGAGCATCTCATCCGCTTCTTCCCGATTCGCGGCACGGCCGTGGAGACCCTGATCAGCGACACCCGCCGCAGCATCCACAACATCATGCGCGCCCAGGATGACCGCCTGCTGGTCATCGTGGGTCCCTGCTCCATCCACGATCCGGCCGCTGCTCTGGAATACGCGCGCCGCCTGGCCGTGGTGCGCGAGCAGTACAAGGACACGCTGGAAGTGGTGATGCGCGTCTACTTCGAAAAGCCGCGCACCACCGTGGGCTGGAAGGGGCTGATCAACGACCCCTACCTGGACCAGAGCTACCGCATCGACGAAGGCCTGCGCATCGCGCGCCAGCTGCTGATAGACATCAACCGCCTGGGCGTGCCGGCGGCCAGCGAGTTCCTCGACGTGATCTCGCCCCAGTACATCGGCGATCTGATCAGCTGGGGCGCCATCGGAGCCCGCACCACCGAAAGCCAGGTGCACCGCGAGCTGGCCTCGGGCATCTCGGCGCCCATCGGCTTCAAGAACGGTACCGACGGCAATATCCGCATCGCCACTGACGCCATCCAGTCGGCCAGCCGCGGCCACCACTTCCTGTCGGTGCACAAGAACGGCCAGGTCGCCATCGTGCACACGGGCGGCAACCAGGACTGCCATGTGATTCTGCGCGGCGGCAAGACGCCCAACTACGATGCCAAGCATGTGGCCGCCGCCTGCGAGGATCTGGCTGCCGCGGGCCTGACGCCGTCGCTGATGGTGGACTGCAGCCATGCCAACAGCAGCAAGCAGCATGAGCGCCAGAAAGATGTGGCGCGCGATATCGCCGGCCAGATCGCCGCGGGCTCGAACAGCGTGTTCGGCGTGATGATCGAAGGCCATCTGGTGGGCGGTGCCCAGAAGTTCACGCCGGGCAAGGACGAGGTCTGCAAACTGACCTATGGTCAGAGCATCACCGATGCCTGCCTGGGCTGGGAAGATTCGCTGGCAACGCTGGAGGAGCTTTCCCAGGCAGTGCGCCAGCGCCGCGAGGTCGTTGTGGCTGGCCAGGAGGCTGCCGTCGCAGTCTGAGCGCCGTGCCCATAAAAAAACAGGTCATATATGACCTGTTTTTTGGGGCTCTGAGGCTTAAGAAGCCTCGTCCGGTTCCGGATGAGGGGTCATATCGCAGCCGTTGAGCGTGGCGTCGATGCGGTTGATGAGCCGCAGCAGCTGGCGCTTGTCGAAGTCGTTGCGCTTTTCCCACTCATGCTCGGCCAGTGGATGGATATGGCTCTGGTGGGGCAAGCTGCCCTTGGCATCGATCAGCGCCTGCAGACGCGGAATAAACACCCATTGCAGCCACTCGTGCAGCTGCAGCGTGTCGTACATAAAGGGAACGGTGGATTCCAGAGCCTTGGGCGAGGGCGCGGTGGCAGACCAGAGTTGCTGGGCCTGCAGTTCGGCCTGCAGCTGCTGCAGATGCTCGCGCAGTTCTTTGTGGATGATGTCGGCGGTCATGGTTGGGAAATCCTGAAGGCGCTTGCAGCCTTTGCCGCAAAGTCATGAATTGTATGTAAGCCCGTTTGCTGCGACTTCAAGAGCGGATTGCCGATTGGCGCCGGGCTTGAAATAGGTGGCTCTGCCCATATATAAGGCAAATGTCCGCGCTGGATGCCATTGAAGCTTGCAAAACTGGCACTGCGGCATGACACTTTTTCATATCTGCCCTGATGCCTGACAAGTCTGCTAGGGCCTTATGGGCCATTGCTGTTTGCCGGCGTCAGCTTGAAGCATTTCCCGTCCTGCAGCCACCATTAAGCTGTGGCCATGACAACGACTGGCGCAAAGCGCCATGAAGCGAGGAGAACTATGCGTAGTGAAGTGATTGTGGTTTTGGATGCCGACCGTGAATATCGGGTGGACACCCAGTCCCTGTCGTCGGTGAGTTCGGACGAAGGCCGTCGCTGGCTGGATCAGCAATTTGTGGCGCTGGACTGTGAGCCTCTGCGTGCCACGGGCAAGGTGCTGCTGGCCGACAAGCTGGTGGTGGTGGCGCGTGAAGCGCGCAGCCGCCCCGAGCTGTTTGGCAGCCAGGACTGGCTCAACAGCTATGCGGTGGCCGCCCAGGCCGTGCTGTCCAAGCCGCTGATCCGCGTGGATGTGCCGGCGATGTCTATAAGTTATTGAGACCCCCCGAGCGGCTGTGCCGCTTCCCCCTGAAAGTGGGACGACACCCTCGGTGCGGGGCGGTGCGGCCGGCATAGGCCCTTCCTCGGTGTCTCTGAAGTGGAGCGTGCCAGTTTTGAGGATCGCTGATGAAAATGCCCGCTTTTGGCGGGCATTTTGTTATTTCAGGGCTTCTAGCAGCTTGGCATGAATGCCGCCAAAGCCGCCATTGCTCATGCAGACGATATGGTCGCCGGGGCGGGCGGAGGCGGCGATCTGGGCGATCAGTGCCTCGATATTGCCAGCCACCTGGGCGCGTTTGCCGGCTCCCACGCCCATGGGGGCCAGGGCTTCGGCGGCATCCCAGTCCAGGCCCGCGGTATGGCAGAAGGCCAGATCGGCGTTTTCCAGCGACCAGGGCAGCTGGCTCTTCATGGTGCCCAGCTTCATGGTGTTGCTGCGCGGCTCGAAGACGGCCAGGATGCGGGCGTCCGGCCCCAGCTTGCGGCGCAGGCCGTCCAGCGTGGTGCGTATGGCCGTGGGGTGATGGGCAAAGTCGTCATAGACCTCGATGCCGTTCACGGTGCCGCGCAGTTCCATGCGGCGCTTGACGTTCTGAAAGCGCGACAGGGCTTCGCAGGCGACTTCGGCGCTCACGCCCAGATGGTCGGCCGCCGCAATCGCGGCCAGCGCATTGAGCTGGTTGTGCACGCCGGTCAGCGACCAGCTCAGGCGTGCCACCTTTCGGCCGTGGCGCAGCACCTCGAAGTCACTGGGGTCACCTTCGGCGCTGAAGTCGCTGACGGCAGCGCCAAAGCTGCGCACCTCGCTCCAGCAGCCCTGGCCCAGCACACGGGCCAGGCTTTCTTCGAGGCCATTGCTCACCACGCGGCCGGTCGAGGGCACGGTACGCACCAGATGGTGGAACTGGCGCTCAATGGCTGCCAGATCGTCGAAGATGTCGGCGTGATCGAACTCCAGATTGTTGAGCACGGCCGTGCGCGGACGGTAGTGCACAAACTTGCTGCGCTTGTCGAAGAAGGCCGTGTCGTATTCATCGGCCTCGATCACGAATACAGGCTCCTCGCCGGCCGGGCCGGGGCCGCTGACGGGGCGCTTCGGGGCGCCCAGGCGCGCGGAGATGCCGAAGTCCAGCGGCACACCGCCAACCAGAAAGCCGGGTTGCAGGCCCGCGCATTCCAGCACCCAGGTCAGCATCGAGGTGGTGGTGGTCTTGCCATGCGTGCCGGCCACGGCCAGCACATGGCGACCGCGCAGCACATGCTCGGCCAGCCACTGGGGGCCGCTGGTATAGGGGGCGCCGGCATCGAGGATCGCTTCCATCAGCGGGAACTTGGGCGAGCCGTCCTCGAGCCGCTTGCGGCTGACCACATTGCCGATCACGTACATATCGGGCTTGAGGGCGATCTGATCGGCGCCATAGCCCTCGATCAGCTCGATACCCAGCTCGCGCAGCTGATCGCTCATAGGCGGGTAGACGCCCGAGTCGCAACCCGTGACCCTGTGACCGGCCTCACGTGCCAAAGCGGCCAGGCCCCCCATAAAGGTGCCGCAAATGCCCAGAATATGTATGTGCATGGGCGGGGATTCTACGTTTGCGCGCATGACCCGGGCGCGAGCCCTGGGCCGCAGAGGCGCAGGCGGTAACCTTTCTTATCAAATTGATAGCTTGATGCGCAAGGCTTCCATTCTTTTTCAATGTTTCCCCTTGGAGATATGAGAGCCGTCAAGCGCTAGATGCTATGAAAACATGGGCTTTGTGCGGAATAGGCAAAACTGGCTCGGTCCATATGGGTCACAATGCCTGCATGACCCGTTCCGCAGACCGCGGCGGGGGCTAGGAATCGCTATGAGCTTGGACAATGTGAGTGCTGAAATCGCCCAGGCGGCTGCCCGCATCGTGGTGGAAGAGGGTCTGGAATGGGGGGCTGCCAAACAGCGTGCCCTGCGTCAGCTCGGGCTGCCCGGCCGCACGGCCCTGCCCGACAACGAGCTGATGGAAGAGGCGGTGCGTGAATATATAGAGCTGTTCTGCGCCGACACCCAGCCCCGGGAGCTGCGCGCCCTGCGTGAACTGGCCCTGGTCTGGATGGACAGATTGCAGGAGTTCCGTCCCCATCTGGCGGGCGCCGTCTGGCGCGGAACGGCCACCCGGCTGTCCGATATCTATCTGCAGCTGTTTTGCGATGACCCCAAATCGGCCGAAATCGCGCTGATCAACAATCAGGTGCAGTACGAGCCGAGCACGGTCACGGGCTTTCAGGGCAAGCCCGTGGAGGCGCTGTCCATCCACTCGCTGTGCAAACCCCTCAACGAAACCGTGGGCGTGCATCTGCTGGTCTACGACCATGACGATATGCGCGGCGCGATGAAGCCCGACAGCCGCGGCCGCAGCCCGCGCGGCGATGCCAAAGCGCTGCGCAAGCTGCTGGAGCAGGAGAGTGAACATGAATGAGATCAAGCCCGCCGAGGCACGCGGCAGCTCCCGCCGCCTGTGGCTGACGGGCGCGGTCGCCGTGGCTGCGGCCGCCGCCGGTGCAGGCGCGGCCTGGTGGCGCGGCCGGCCTGAGGCCATGGGTCCGAGTGCCGAGCAGCAGCTGTGGAGTCAGAGTTTTGCCGCCCCAGATGGCAAACCCCTGGCCATGGCGGATTTCAAGGGTCGGCCGCTGCTGGTCAACTTCTGGGCTACCTGGTGCCCGCCCTGCGTCAAGGAGCTGCCCCTGCTCAGCGAGTTTGCGGCGCATCAAGGTTCCCGGGGAATTCAGGTCGTCGGTCTGGCGATCGACAAGCCCGAGGCCGTGCTGCGTTTCCTGCAGCGTCAGCCGGTGCAATTTCCCGTGGCGCTGGTCGCCCAGGGCGGGCTGGGACTCACGCGCGCCCTCGGAAATCTGCAGGGCGGCCTGCCGTTCAGCGTGCTGTTCGACGCCGAGGGGCAAGTGCGGCAGCGTAAAATAGGCGAGCTTTCCGGCGAAGATCTGGCAAATTGGAGCAAATAGAGCGGATGAAACTGGCTCTTGGCGTAAGAAAAGTGTAGGGATGGGGGAATTCCCTAGCGACGTTATTGAAAAATATGCGCCAATGCGCGCAGAAGGGCGAAATTGAGGTAAATTCGCGCCCTGTTTAGTTTTAGCCGCTGGAGCTCCCATGGATTTGCGAAAACTCAAGACCCTCATTGACCTGGTGTCCGAATCGAATGTTTCGGAACTGGAGATCACCGAAGCAGAGGGCAAGGTCCGTATCGTCAAGAGCGAAGGTGTGGTTCACCAATACGTTGCCGCTCCCGTACAGGCCGCTCCCATGATGGCAGCTCCCGTCGCCGCTGCAGCCCCCGTGGCCGCCGCTCCCGCCACCGCCACACCGGCCGCCGCCGCTGTGGAAGGTCATGTGGTCAAGTCGCCGATGGTCGGTACCTTCTACCGCGCCTCCAGCCCCGGCGCCAAGCCTTTTGTGGATGTTGGCAGCCAGGTCAAGGAAGGCGACACCATCTGCATCGTTGAAGCCATGAAGATCCTCAACGAGATCGAAGCCGACAAGAGCGGCACCATTGTTCGCGTGCTGGGCGAAAACGGCCAGGCTGTGGAATACGGCCAGCCCCTGTTCGTGATCGAGTGATAGATCATGAGGCGTTGCATGCCGTCCGCAGGGCAACGCCTAGGTGCGCCAGCCTCCGGCTGCGCGACTGAGTCATTGGCAGTGGCCTGTGCTGCGGCGCGGGCGCCAAGCTGCGAGGAACTTCATGTTTAAGAAAATTTTGGTTGCCAACCGGGGCGAGATCGCCCTGCGCATCCAGCGCGCTTGCCGTGAGCTGGGTATCAAGGCGGTGATGGTTTACTCCGAAGCCGACCGCGATGCCAAGTACGTCAAGCTGGCCGATGAGGCCGTGTGTATCGGCCCGGCACCGTCCCCGCTGTCCTACCTCAATATGCCGGCCATCATCTCGGCCGCCGAGGTGACCGACGCGGAAGCCATCCACCCAGGCTATGGCTTTCTCTCCGAGAACGCCGACTTTGCCGAGCGTGTGGAAAAGAGCGGCTTCACCTTCATCGGCCCGACTCCCGAGAACATCCGCACCATGGGTGACAAGGTTTCGGCCAAGCAAGCCATGATCAAGGCCGGCGTGCCCTGCGTGCCGGGCTCGGACGGCGAGCTGCCCGACGATCCCGCACTCATCAAGCGCATCGCCAAGGCCATCGGCTACCCGGTGATCATCAAGGCATCGGGCGGCGGCGGTGGCCGCGGCATGCGCGTGGTCCACACCGAAGCGGCACTGATCAATGCCGTGCAGATGACCAAGGCCGAGGCCGGTGCCGCTTTCGGCAATCCCGCGGTCTACATGGAAAAGTACCTGCAGAACCCACGCCACGTGGAAATCCAGGTGCTGGCCGATACCTTCAAGAATGCCGTCTATCTGGGCGAGCGCGACTGCTCCATGCAGCGCCGCCAACAGAAGGTGATCGAGGAAGCTCCGGCCCCCGGCATTCCCCGCCGCCTGATCGAGAAGATCGGCGAGCGCTGCGCTGCGGCCTGCAAGAAGATCGGCTATCGCGGCGCGGGCACTTTCGAGTTCCTGTACGAGAACGGCGAGTTCTACTTCATCGAGATGAACACCCGCGTGCAGGTGGAGCACCCCATCACCGAGCTGATCACGGGCATCGACATCGTGCGCACCCAGATCATGATCGCCGCCGGCGAGAAGCTGCCGTTCACGCAGCGCCAGGTCGAGTTCAAGGGCCACGCGATCGAATGCCGCGTGAATGCCGAAGACCCGTACAAGTTCATCCCCTCGCCCGGCCGCATCACCACCTGGCATGCGCCCGGCGGCCCAGGCGTGCGTGTTGATACCCATGTGTACAACAACTACTTCGTGCCGCCCAACTACGACTCCATGATCGGCAAGATCATTACCTACGGCGATACGCGCGAGCAGGCCATGGCCCGCATGCGCACCGCCCTGCTGGAGACGGTGGTGGAAGGCATCAACACCAATATTCCGCTGCACCAGGATCTGATGGTCGACTCCAAGTTCATGGAAGGCGGCACGAATATCCACTATCTGGAAGAGTGGCTGACCCATCGCACTCCTTCCAAGCGATGAGACCGCGAGCTTTGCGGCTCTGAGTTCCCATGCTGGCCTCTGGTGACGGAGGCCAGCATTTTCGTTTTTCAGGAAAGTACGGTTTACGCAAGCAGCCCGGGTCGGTCCCGCATCTGGCTTGACGTAGGCCCAAGAAAGGATTGGCCATGTTCGAGCTGAGCCTGTTGTGCCCCGAAGATCGGGTTGAAACCATTAGCGATGCGCTGGATGCGCTCGACGCGCTGAGCGTGTCCGTCGAGGATGCCGATGCGCAGACCGAAGCCGAGCAGGCGCTGTTCGGCGAGCCCGGCATGCCCGCGCCCAAGGAAGGCTGGCAGCGCAGCCGCGTGATTGCGCTGTTCCCCAGCGAGGCCGCGGCCATCGAAGCGCGCGAGCTGCTGCTGCCGCAGGACTTCTTTGAAGGCTGCAAGGTGCTGGCCGTCAAGCCCGTGCCCGAGCAGGACTGGGTGCGGCTGACGCAGTCGCAGTTCGAGCCCGTGGACATCACGCCCGAGTTCTGGATCGTGCCGACCTGGCATGAGCTGCCCGAGCAGGCCAAGGTCAGCATCCGCCTGGACCCGGGCCTGGCCTTCGGCACCGGCACCCACCCCACCACGCGCATGTGCCTGCGCTGGATCGCGCGCCAGCCCAAGGGGACTCTGGGCCGCACGCTGGACTACGGCTGCGGCTCGGGCATTCTGGCGATCGGCGCGGCCAAGTTCGGCGCGACCGAGATCGATGCCGTGGACATAGACCCGGCCGCCGTGGAGTCGACCAACTACAACACCAGCGCCAACCATGTGCAGGTCAATGCCGGCCTGCCCGAGGCTGCGGCCGGCGAATACCAGACCGTGCTGGCCAATATCCTGGCCACGCCGCTCAAGGTGCTGGCGCCCTTGCTGTGCGGCCGCGTGCAGGCGGGCGGCAATCTGGTGCTGGCCGGCATCCTGGAGCGCCAGGCCGACGAGCTCAAGCAGGCTTATGCGCCTTACCTCAAGCTCGAGGTGGCTGACAGCGAGGACGGCTGGATTCTGATGACTGCCCAGCGCGCAGCCTGATTGCGGCCGCGGCTGCCTACAATTGCAAACCGATGAGCCAAGTCACCCGTTGCCCCTCCTGTGGAACCCGCTTCAAAGTGGTTGCCGACCAGCTGCGCATCTCGCAAGGCTGGGTGCGCTGCGGAATGTGCCAAAGCGTGTTCGACGCATCGCAGGATTTGCAGACCGTGCCCGAGGAGCTGCTGCAATCCGCGGTGGCTCAGCAGGCCGGGCAGGTGAGCGAGGCCGTCAAACCGTCGCAGACTCCTGTTTTGGAAGCGGGGTCCGTGGCTGCAGCAAGGGCTGCAGCCTTGTCGGATACGGATTCAGTGAGTGGCAAGGCGGATGATGCCGCACCATCCGGTGCCTCAGTGCTGGCTGCGACGGAGGAAGTGCCAACGCAGGAGCCGCTCCCGGAGCCGGAGATGGTGCAGCCGTCCTTTGTGGACCAGGCCAGGCCCTTGGTTGCCGAAGTGGTGCTGGGCGAGAGTGGCGAGCCGCAAGCTCTTTTGCCCGACGCGAGCGCGGACGAGGCGCAGGAGTTCGAGCCGCGGGCCGAGCCCATGCCTGTGCCGGCCGAGACCGCGACGGATGAGGCAGATGAGGCGGCCGGAGCCGATGTTGAAGTGGTGTCGGCACAGGCGCTGCTGTCCACCGATATGGATGAGCCGCACCCCGAGGCGGATGCGGACCGGCCGCTGGAGGCCGAACCGGCGAGGCCCGAAGAAACGGCTCAGGCCGAAGAGCCTGGTTTTGTGCGCCAGGCCCGGCGCCAGGCCTTCTGGCATTCCGCCGGCATGCGCGCGGCGCTGGTCCTGGGCTCCATGCTCGCGCTGGCAGGCGTGGCGGCCCAATATGCATGGCAGCAGCGCGATCTGCTGGCTGCGCAGTATCCGGCCCTGGCCCCGGCCTTGGGCCAGGCCTGCCATCTGATGGGCTGCGAACTGCAGGCGCGGCGCGAGATCGCCGATGTGGTGATCAGCGGCTCGGGTTTCAAGCAGCTGGCCGATGCCCAACGCTACCAATGGAGCCTGAGCCTGGAAAATCGCTCCGATGTTCCCGTGGCCATTCCCATGGCCGAACTCACGCTGACCGATGCTCAGGACAAGCCGCTGCTGCGCCGCGTGATCGACCTCAAGCCTCTGGGCGCACCCAAGCAACTGCTGGCCCGCCAGGAATGGAGCGTGAGCGTGCCGGTGCAGGTAGAGAACCTGTCCGCACCCGTGGCCGGCTATCGCGCACTGGTTTTTTATCCCTGATTAAGAAAGAGAACGACACCATGGCTGCTTTGATCTGCGGATCGCTGGCATTCGACAACATCATGACCTTCGATGGTCGTTTTGCGGACCAGATACTGCCTGACCAGCTGCACATCCTCAATGTGTCGTTTCTGGTGCCCACGCTGCGCCGCGACTTCGGTGGCTGCGCCGGCAATATCGCCTACAGCCTGAAGCTGCTGGGCGGCGACGCCTGGCCCATGGCCATGGTGGGCAGCGACGGCGCGGATTATGTGCAGCGCTTCCGGGAGCTGGGCATAGAAACCCGTCATGTGGGCCAGCTGCAGAACACGCACACGGCCCAGTGCATGATCATGACCGATCATGACAACAACCAGATCACGGCCTTCCATCCCGGCGCCATGATGCAGGCGCATGAAAACCGGATCACGGCGGATATGGCCGAGCAGATCAAGCTGGGCATTGTGGCGCCCGACGGCCGCCAGGCCATGCTCGACCACGCGGCACAGTTCAAGGCCGCAGGCATTCCCTTTGTGTTCGACCCGGGCCAGGGTCTGCCCATGTTCAACGGTGAAGAGCTCAAGGCCTTTATCGAGCAGGCCGACTGGGTGGCTGTCAACGACTATGAAGGCAAGATGCTCAGCGAGCGCACGGGCCTGAGCTTCGAGCAGATCTCGCAGCAGGTGCGTGGTCTGATCGTCACGCTGGGTGCCGAGGGTTGCGAAGTCTGGGAGCAGGGCCGCAAGACCGTGGTGGCTCCGGTCAAGCCGGCTGCCGTGGTCGATCCCACGGGCTGCGGCGATGCCTGGCGCGGAGCTTTCCTGTTCGGTCTGGAGCGTGGCTGGGGTCTGGTGCGCTGCGCCGAGCTGGGCAACCGCATGGGAGCGCTGAAGATTGCGCACCGCGGCCCGCAGAACTATCAGCTGGACTTCCAGCCCTGAGGCTGAATCCAGGTGCGTCGGTGATCCGGCGCTGAGTCCATAAAAAAGCCCGGTTCTCGCAAGAGGCCGGGCTTTTCATTGAGTGCCAGTCAGCGTGCCGATCAGGGCTTGTTGCCTGTGGGGAAGGGCCAGGCAGCCTGGGGTGCCAGACGGGTCTGGGCGATGGGCGCTGCGGCTTCCACGGCGGCAGGAGCTGCGGGTGCAGCAGCGGCCTTCTTGGCAGCGGCCTTCTTGGGAGCTGCGCCATTGGGCTTGGCAGCGTCGGCGGCCTTTGCGGGCTTGGCAGCGGCTTTGGGGGCTGCAGCTTTCTTGGCGGTTGCAGGCTTAGCGGCAGCCTTTGCAGCGGGCTTAGCGGCAGCCTTTGCAGCGGGCTTAGCGGCAGCCTTTGCAGCGGGCTTGGCAGCAGCCTTTGCAGCGGGCTTGGCAGCAGCCTTTGCAGCGGGCTTGGCGGCAGCCTTTGCAGCGGGCTTGGCGGCAGCCTTTGCAGCGGGCTTGGCGGCAGCCTTAGCAGCGGGCTTGGCAGCAGCCTTAGCGGCGGGCTTTGCAGCAGCCTTAGCGGCGGGCTTTGCAGCAGCCTTAGCGGCGGGCTTTGCAGCAGCCTTAGCGGCGGGCTTTGCAGCAGCCTTAGCAGCGGGCTTTGCAGCAGCCTTGGCAGCGGGCTTTGCAGCAGCCTTGGCAGCAGCCTTAGCAGCGGGCTTGGCAGCAGCCTTAGCAGCGGGCTTTGCCGCAGCCTTCTTGGGAGCTGCAGTCTTGGCCGTTGCTGTCTTCTTCACAGCTTCAGCCTTGGGCGCGGCCGCCTTTTTCGCAGTTGTTTTTTTCTCGGTAGTGGCCTTGGCGGCCGTCTTCTTCGCAGTTGCCATCATTTTCTCCTTCGTTGATTTGCATAAGACGTCCGGCTTTTTTCATCACCGGACGATTCAAAGCGATGTGGAGTTACGCATCGCTAGGAACACAAATTTGCTTCACGCCAAAAAAACCGTTTTTTGTAGCAATGAAGTGAAGCAAGTCATGACTCGCATTGTGCCTGCTTAGAAGCAATTAATCCCAAGAAAGTGCGCCTCCGGTCTGATACTCGATCACTCGTGTCTCAAAGAAGTTACGTTCTTTCTTCAAATCGATCATTTCGCTCATCCAGGGGAAGGGATTTTCTTCACCGGGGAAAAGCTCTTCGAGGCCGATCTGCGTGGCGCGGCGATTCGCGATGTAGCGCAGATAGCCCTTGAACATCGATGCGTTCATGCCGAGCACGCCGCGCGGCATGGTGTCTTCGGCGTAGCGGTATTCGAGCTCCACGGCCTTCTGGAACAGGGCCGTGATTTCCTGCTTGAACTCGGCGGTCCACAGATGCGGGTTCTCGAGTTTGAGCTGGTTGATCAGATCGATGCCGAAGTTGCAGTGCATGGACTCGTCGCGCAGGATGTACTGGTACTGCTCGGCAGCACCCGTCATCTTGTTCTGGCGGCCCAGCGCCAGGATCTGCGTGAAGCCCACGTAGAAGAACAGACCTTCCATCAGGCAGGCGAACACGATCAGGCTCTTGAGCAGGGTCTGGTCGGTTTCGGGCGTGCCGGTCTTGAACTCGGGGTCCATGATCGCTTCGATGAAGGGGATCAGGAATTCGTCCTTGTCGCGGATGGACTGGACTTCGTTATAGGCGTTGAAGATTTCCGATTCATCCAGGCCCAGCGACTCCACGATGTACTGGTAGGCATGGGTGTGGATGGCTTCCTCAAAGGCCTGGCGCAGCAGGAACTGGCGGCACTCGGGCGCCGTGATGTGGCGGTAGGTGCCCAGCACGATGTTGTTGGCGGCCAGCGAGTCGGCCGTCACAAAGAAGCCCAGATTGCGCTTGACGATGCGGCGCTCGTCCTCGGTCAGGCCGTTGGGGTCCTTCCACAGCGCGATGTCGCGCGTCATGTTCACTTCCTGCGGCATCCAGTGGTTGGCGCAGGTGGCCAGATACTTTTCCCAGGCCCA
>JAFAIY010000051.1 GCA_019236485.1 Comamonas sp.
CACCAGGAACTTGGGCACCACGAACAGGCTGATGCCCTTGACGCCTTCGGGCGCCCCGGCCACGCGGGCCAGCACCAGATGCACGATGTTCTCGGCCATATCGTGCTCGCCATAGGTGATGAAGATCTTGGTGCCGAAGACCTTGTACGAACCATCGCCTTGCGGCTCGGCCTTGGTGCGTACCAGGGCCAGATCGGAGCCGGCCTGGGGCTCGGTCAGGTTCATGGTACCGGTCCACTCGCCGGTCACCAGCTTCTCCAGATAGGTGGCCTTGAGCGCATCGCTGCCGGCCGTGAGCAGGGCTTCAATCGCGCCGTCGGTGAGCAGCGGGCACAGCGCAAAACTCAGGTTGGCGCTGTTGAGCATCTCGATGCAGGCCGCGCCGATGGTCTTGGGCAGGCCCTGGCCGCCGAAGTCCGTGGGGTGCTGCAGGCCCTGCCAGCCGCCTTCGGCGTACTGCTTGAAAGCATCGACAAAGCCAGCCGTGGTCGTGACCACACCGTCCTTGAAGGAAGACGGATGCAGATCACCGGGCACGTTGAGCGGAGCGACCACGCCTTCGCAGAGCTTGGCGCCTTCCTCGAGCACGGCCTGGGCGGTTTCCAGGCCCGCGTCTTCGAAGCCGGGGATCTGGGCGATCTGCTCGAGCTGGGCCAGGTGCTCCATGTCGAACAGCATGTCTTTGAGCGGCGCTTTGTAGGTCATCGTGATAGCTTCCTTAAAAAACGGCCCGTCAGCAAATCCTGCTGCGGGCCTTGTCATCGGTTTATTGCGTCACACGCCCCGAGGCATTGACGATGGAGAGATCCACATACTTGGAGCCGATCTGGGAGCCGGGCCTGTAGCCTACCCAGTAGCCCCCGAGATCCAGAGCCTCCAGGCTGCGCATGGAGGCGGTGATTTTTTCGGCCGTCACGGGCTGGCTGCGGCGCATGGCTTCCACGATGACCTTGGCATTCACATAGCCTTCCATCATCGCAAAGCTCACCGGGACGTCCAGCGGCTTGCCCGCGGCATTCACAGCATCGCGAAATTCCTTGTTGAGCTTGGCCGAGACCTTGTAGGGGCTGGGCACGACCTGGGCGATCGACAGGCCGCTGATGTACTCCACGGGCAGGCGCTTGGACAGCTGTTCGATATCGGCCTCGGCCGTCG
Organism: Comamonas sp.; assembly: GCA_019236485.1. Taxonomy (GTDB): domain Bacteria; phylum Pseudomonadota; class Gammaproteobacteria; order Burkholderiales; family Burkholderiaceae_C; genus Comamonas. The sequence continues at coordinate 1,156 of JAFAIY010000051.1, forward strand.
CATACACCTGGGCCGTGCCGCCATCCATGCGATAGGCCTCCACGAATGCCGCCGTGGCCGGGCTGGAGGCCACCACCAGCACCGCCTGCACCGGCGTCTTGGAAGCCTGCAGCAGTTCCACCGCCTTGCCCTTCATGGCTGGCGTGCTGAGCACCAGCTTGGCGCCGCTAGGCGCGATGGCCTTGGCCACCAACTCGTTCAGGGCCTGGGCATCGGGACGGTCTTCATAGACCAGGGCCAGGCGGGTGATGCCCACGGTGGCCAGATGCGAGGAAATCTTGTTCATCTGCTCGGCCAGGCCCGCACGCGTGCTGAAGATCTGCGCCGCGCCCAGCACCCGCGTATCCGTGCTCTGGTAGCCGACCAGGGACAGGGACGAGCCTTCGAGCAGCTTGCTGTCCAGCAAGGCCGCCAGATTGCGGTTGCCGAAATAGCCTGCCAGCACCACGGGCTTGGCGTCGCTGAGCAGCTTGCGCGTCTTGCCCACGGTTTCGTCGGGATGGCCCAGATCATCGGCCACCACCAGCTCCACGGGCTGGCCTTGCACGCCGCCGCTCTTGTTGACCTGGTCGAAATACAGGCGCATGCCCTGGGCATAGGCCCGGCCCTGCGAGGCCTCCGCTCCCGACATGGGGGCGACCTGCCCCACGGTCCAGCCTGCGGCCTGGGCCATGAAGGCGGCGCCGCCCCACAGCATGGCCATTGCGATGCGAACCCCACTCCAGCGCTTGCTCTTCATCTGTCTCCCTCTGCTATCCTCTCGGCGGCCGATCCCGGCCAAACTGCTGCGACTTTTATTGTTGATGTTTTACGCCAGCGCCCCAGCAGACCCACATGGAAAAAGAGGGGCTGCAAGCCCCTCTTTTGATGTGCGCCAAATTACAGCGCGTTGACCAGTTCCGGCACGGCCGTGAACAGATCGGCTTCCAGTCCGTAGTCGGCCACCGAGAAGATCGGTGCCTCGGGGTCCTTGTTGATCGCCACGATCACCTTGGAGTCCTTCATGCCCGCCAGGTGCTGGATCGCACCCGAGATGCCGCAGGCAATGTACAGCTGCGGCGCCACGATCTTGCCGGTCTGGCCCACTTGCAGGTCATTGGGCGCGTAGCCCGCGTCCACGGCTGCGCGCGAGGCGCCGATGGCGGCGCCCAGCTTGTCGGCCAGGGGCGTCATGACTTCCTGGAA
>JAFAIY010000526.1 GCA_019236485.1 Comamonas sp.
TCGACGAGGCCGCGGCCAAGATCAAGATCGAGATCGACTCCAAGCCCGAGGAGATGGACAGGCTGGAGCGCCGCATGATCCAGCTCAAGATCGAGCGCGAGGCCATGAAGAAGGAAAAGGACGAGGCCTCGCAAAAGCGCCTGCAGCTGATCGAGGAAGAGCTCGGCAGCCTGGAGCGCGAATATGCCGACCTGGAAGATGTCTGGAAGAGCGAGAAGGCCAGCGCCCAGGGCTCCGAGCAGATCCGCAAGGAGATCGACCAGATCCGCATCCAGATCGAGGAGCTCAAGCGCAAGGGCGACTTCAACAAGGTGGCCGAGCTGCAATATGGCAAGCTGCCTGGCCTCGAAAAGCAGCTGCACGAGGCCCAGGCCAAGGAAGAAGGCCAGGGCGGCGTGGCGGCCAACAAGCTGCTGCGCACCCAGGTCGGCGCCGAGGAGATTGCCGAGGTGGTGAGCCGCGCCACGGGTATCCCCGTGGCCAAGATGATGCAGGGCGAAAAAGACAAGCTGCTGCACATGGAAGACAAGCTGCACGAGCGCGTGGTGGGCCAGGAGGAGGCGATCTCGGCCGTGGCCAACGCTATCCGCCGCTCGCGCTCGGGCCTGTCCGACCCCAACCGTCCCACGGGCTCCTTTCTGTTCCTGGGCCCCACGGGCGTGGGCAAGACTGAGCTGTGCAAGGCGCTGGCAGGCTTCCTCTTCGACAGCGAAGAGCATCTGGTGCGCATTGACATGAGCGAGTTCATGGAAAAGCATTCCGTGGCACGCTTGATCGGTGCGCCTCCGGGCTATGTGGGCTACGAGGAAGGCGGTTATCTGACCGAGGCCGTGCGCCGCAAGCCCTATAGCGTGCTGCTGCTGGACGAGGTGGAAAAAGCCCACCCCGATGTGTTCAACGTGTTGCTGCAGGTGCTGGACGATGGCCGCCTGACCGATGGCCAGGGCCGCACGGTGGACTTCAAGAACACCGTGATCGTGATGACCAGCAATATCGGCTCGCATCTGATCCAGGCCATGGTGGGCCAGGATGCGGACGAGATCAAGGAAGCGGTCTGGGGGGAACTTAAAAACCATTTCCGACCCGAATTCCTCAACCGCATCGATGAAACCGTGGTCTTCCATGCGCTGGATGCCAAGAACATCGAGGCGATTGCGAGAATCCAGCTCAAGCTGCTGGAGCGCCGTCTGGAGAAAATGGAGCTGTCCATGCTGGTGTCCGATCAGGCCCTGGCCGAGCTGGCCAAGGTCGGTTTCGATCCGGTGTTCGGCGCCCGTCCGCTCAAGCGCGCGATTCAGCAGCGTATAGAAAACCCTTTGTCCAAGTTGTTGCTTGAAGGCAGGTTCCCGCCCAAGAGTACGATTGCAGTGACAGTAGACCCGGTGAACGATCCCGGGGTATTCCGGTTCGAGTCCGCAGGCCTGGCCTGAGGATTCGGACCCTAGAAAGGTATTGCTTTGAACGATTTCGCCACCACCGCAACCCGTTGGGCCATCCGCATCATGCTGATGCTGGTGGGCCTGGTGTTCTTTCTGTGCCTGCTGGCCGTGGCCTGCCTGATCGCTCTGGCCTGGGGTTTGCGCACTCTGTGGGCCAAGCTCACGGGGCAGCCCGTGACGCCCATGAGCATGGGCGTCATGAGTCCTTTCGCGGGCTGGCAGACGGTGTACCGCTCGGGGGCCGCGTGGATGGCGCAATCGTCGGGCGATGCCGAGGCCAAAAAGGACGCTCGCGAGGCCCGTTCGCGCCGCGGCGTGCTGCCCGGTGCCGGCGATGTGACCGATGTGCAGCCGCGCGAGGTGCACGAGTCGTAAAGACCTGCCTGCGCATCGCCGCAGACACACCAGGAGCCTGTGCGATGAGCAGCAGGCTCCTTTTTTTACGCTGTGTTTACGCCGTAACGGGTTATCGTGCAGGCTGTGATTAGGGACTTCGGACAGGCATGAATTACATGGACTTGCACCGCATTTTTGACTTGCAATACCAGGCCAGCCGCGCGCAGGTGGATGTGCCTTTGCTGGTGCGGCGCGAGCGTCTGCTGCGGCTGCAGAAAATGCTCGATGAGAACGGTGCCGCGCTGTGCGCGGCCGTGCAGCAGGACTTCGGGGTGCGCTCCGAGCGCTGGACCGAGATGCTGGATCTGATGCTGGTGCGGAACATGCTCAAGCACACGCTGCGGCATCTGCCCCGATGGGCCAAGCGCCAGCGCGTGAGCACGCCGCTGATGCTGCAGCCCGGCAAGGCCTGGGTGGAGCGCCAGCCGCTGGGGGTGGTGGGCATCATCGCGCCTTGGAACTATCCGGTGCAGTTGGCGCTGGCGCCGGCCATCACGGCGCTGGCGGCCGGCAACCGGGTTATGCTCAAGCCCAGCGAGCTCACGCCGCATACCTCGGCCAAGCTGGCGGAGCTGGTGGCCCAGTTCTTTGCGCCCGAGGAGTTCTGCGTGATCGAGGGCGATGTGGCCGTGGCCACGCAGTTTTCAGGCCTGCAGTTCGACCACCTGCTGTTCACCGGCTCCACGGCCGTGGGGCGGCGCGTGGCCCAGGCGGCGGCCGTGCATCTGACGCCGACCACGCTGGAGCTGGGCGGCAAATCGCCCTGCATCATCGCGCAGGACTGCGATCTGCAGACCGTGGCGCTCAAGGTGGCCTACGGCAAGCTGGTCAACGCGGGACAGACCTGCATCGCCCCCGACTATGTGCTGCTGCCGCGCGGGCGGGAGCAGGAGTTTGCCGAGGCCTTCAAGGCCGCGGTGCGGCAGCTGTATCCGCGCATCTCCGGCAACCCCGACTACACGGCCATCATCAGCAAGCGCCATCTGGCGCGGCTCAAGCAGATGCTGCGCCAGGCCCAGAGCCTGGGGGCGCAAGTGCACTGGATGCATGAGGCGGCCGCGCCCGCTGTGGACGGCGACAGCACGGCCTGGGGCGAGGCCGTGGAGCGCCAGTTCGCGCCGGCCCTGGTGTTCGGCGCCACGGGCGAGATGCAGCTGATGCAGGAGGAGATCTTCGGCCCCATCCTGCCGGTCATTTCCTATGAGCGCATCGAGGACGTGATCAACGCCATCAATGCCAGCCCCAGGCCGCTGGCGCTGTACTGGTTTGGCAATGACGAGGCCGAGCGGGATGCGGTGCTGACGCGCACCGTCAGCGGTGGCGTCTGCGTGAACGACACCTTGCTGCATGTGGCGCACGAGAATCTGCCGTTCGGCGGCGTGGGCGAAAGCGGCTGGGGCGCCTACCACTCGGAGCAGGGCTTTCTGCGCTTTGTGCACCAAAAAGCCGTGTTCGTGCAGTCGCGCTGGGCCGCGACCTCGCTGCTGTATCCGCCGTTTGGCAGAAAGTTCGATCAGGTGATGGATTTCATGCGCCGCTGGCTGTGATGCCGGTCTGAGATCCAGTCATCCTCATCGCCGCCGGGGTGCTCTGCGGGCCCCGGGTCTTGGCCTCAAATTCGATGGAAACCGTTGATGAGCGAGGGCTTTGTGCTCTGCTTAGGTGAGCGCATAGCACATAGAGTGCTGCAGGGCAAGAATTTGCGAACAGCCGTAGTTGAGCACATGGCTAACCAGGGAGCCGCGTGCCAAAACTTGGAATATGTA
>JAFAIY010000552.1 GCA_019236485.1 Comamonas sp.
TGCTCGTTGATGGCACTGTCCTTTTCGATGAACAGGTCGCGCTGGGGCACATAGGCTTCGGGCTGGTAGTAGTCGTAGTAGCTGACGAAGTACTCGACCGCGTTTTTCGGGAAAAACTCCCTGAACTCCGAGTACAGCTGTGCGGCCAGCGTCTTGTTGGGCGCGAACACGATGGCCGGCCGCCCCAGGCGCGCGATCACATTGGCCATGGTGAAGGTCTTGCCCGAGCCCGTCACGCCCAGCAAGGTCTGGAAGGACTCGCCGTCGTTGACGCCCTCCACCAGCTGCTCTATGGCCGTGGGCTGGTCTCCGGCGGGCGGATAGGGCTGAAACAGCTCGAATGGCGAATCGGGGTAATGCACAAAGCGGCCTTGCGGCGCGGCAGTCATATCTTGTTCTTGCATGATGTCATGTCCATGACGCATAGGGTGGCACGGAGTAGAATGGCAGACCAACCCTCAAGCCTAACCTAGTCGTTGAGGCATTAGCTGGGGGCGACCTGACTTATTTCCATCCCTCAAGGATTTTTCATGTCTCTGTTTACCGCCGTCGAAATGGCCCCCCGCGACCCCATCCTGGGTCTGAACGAGCAATTTGCCTCTGACGCCAACCCCAGCAAAGTGAACCTGGGCGTGGGTGTGTACTTCGACGACAACGGCAAGCTGCCCCTGCTGGAATGCGTGCAGGCCGCCGAAAAAGCCATGATGGAAAAGCCCACTGCCCGTGGCTATCTGCCCATCGACGGTATCGCCGCCTATGACAACGGCGTCAAGGCCCTGGTGTTCGGTGCCGACTCCGACGTGGTCAAGTCCGGCCGCGTGTCCACCGTGCAGGCCATCGGCGGCACGGGCGGCCTGAAGATTGGCGCCGACTTCCTCAAGAAGCTCAACCCCAAGGCCAAGGTCCTGATCTCCAACCCCAGCTGGGAAAACCACAAGGCCATCTTCACCAACGCGGGCTTTGAAGTCGGCACCTATGCCTACTACGACGCGGCCACCCGCTCCATCGACTTCGCCGGCATGCTGGCCGACCTGAACGCCGCCGAAGCCGGCACCGTGGTCGTGCTCCACGCCTGCTGCCACAACCCCACCGGCTACGACATCACCGCCGCCCAGTGGGACCAGGTCATCGAAGTCGTCAAGGCCAAGGGCCTGGTCGCCTTCCTGGACATGGCCTACCAGGGCTTTGGCCATGGCATCGCCGAAGATGGCGCCGTAATCGGCAAGTTCGTGGCCGCCGGTCTGAACATCTTTGTCTCGACCTCCTTCTCCAAGAGCTTCAGCCTGTACGGCGAGCGCGTGGGCGCCCTGTCCGTGGTCGCCAACGACAAGGAAGAAGCGGCCCGCGTGCTGAGCCAGCTCAAGATCGTCATCCGCACCAACTATTCCAACCCTCCCACCCACGGCGGCGCCGTGGTGGCAGCCGTGCTCAACAACCCCGAGCTGCGCGCCCTGTGGGAAAAGGAACTGGGCGAGATGCGCGTGCGCATCAAGGCCATGCGCCAGAAGCTGGTCGACGGCCTGAAGGCCGCCGGCGTGCAGCAAGACATGTCCTTCATCACCACCCAGATCGGCATGTTCTCGTACTCCGGCCTCTCCAAGGACCAGATGGTGCGCCTGCGCTCCGAGTTCGGCGTGTACGGCACAGACACCGGCCGCATGTGCGTGGCTGCGCTGAACAGCAAGAACATCGACTATGTCTGCAAGGCCATCGCGGCCGTGATCTAAGTTCAGGTCTCGGGGCCGTGCAAGCGGCCCTGAAACAAGAAGAGCAAGGAATTTTTAATCCCTTGCTCTTTTTTTTTGCCTGCCGCTTTGGTTTTGATAGCTGCCAACGACTGTTAGAACATGATTTCACGGTCATAGCAGCCTGAAACCACGGAAAGACGAGCGTCAGCAGCTATCAAAGGCCATGTATCCGATCAGGCACTCATGCCCCAGATGGCCGAGCGCATGGACAGCGCCGCGTACTGGAAAGCGTCGTTGAAGACGCGCGGCGCCTCGCCATCCTGCACCGCGCCCGCCGCGTAAAGCAGGGGCAGATAGTGGTCATGCGTGGGATGGGCCAGGCGCGCCTGCGGACCCCAGTCGAGGAAGGTGCTCAAATCGGCCAGATCGCCGCTGGACCAGCGCTGCTGCACCTCGGCATCAAACTGAAGCGTCCAGTCAAAAGCCTGGTTGTCGGCCGCATCGCGGCGCATGGCACGCAGGTTGTGCACGATATTGCCGCTGCCCACGATCAGCACGCCGCG
>JAFAIY010000177.1 GCA_019236485.1 Comamonas sp.
ACCGATGAAAAAATCGTCACCGCCATGTGCGGCGGCACCTTCATCGCCTTCGTGATCGCCTCGCTGAACCGCGTCTTCAAGCTGGGCCTGCTGTCCAAGCTGGCCGAACGCGTGACCTTTGTGCTGATCCCGCCGCTGCTGCTGATCTTCCTGGTGCTGGGCACCATCTTCCTGGGCATTGCCACGCCCACCGAAGGCGGCGCCATGGGCGCCATGGCCGCTCTGGTGATGGGCTTTGCGCGCCGGCGCCTGAACATGGATCTGCTCAAGCAGGCCCTGGGCTCGACCACCAAGCTCGCCAGCTTCGTGATGTTCATCATGATCGGCGCCACCACCTTCAGCCTGGTCTTCCAGGCCGCCGACGGCCCCAAGTGGGTGGAGCATCTGCTGACCAGCCTGCCCGGCGGCCAGGTGGGCTTCCTGATCGTGGTCAACATCATGATCTTCTTCCTGGCCTTCTTCCTGGACTACTTCGAACTCTCGTTCATCGTGGTGCCGCTGCTGGGCCCGGTCGCCGAGAAGATGGGCATCGACCTGATCTGGTTCGGCGTGCTGCTGGCCGTGAACATGCAGACCTCGTTCATGCACCCGCCGTTCGGCTTCGCGCTCTTCTTCCTGCGCTCCGTGGCGCCCGAAAAACAGTATGTGGACCGGATCACGCACAAGGTGATCGAGCCCGTGACCACCATGCAGATCTACCGGGGCGCGGTTCCCTTCGTGCTGATCCAGCTGGTGATGGTGGGCGTGCTGATCGCCTTCCCCGGCATCGTGACCGGCGCGCTGGACAAGCCCGTGGCCGTGGACATGAACAAGGTCGGCGACCAGATGCTGGAGCAGCTCAACGATGCCGGCGGCGGCTATGGCACGGAAAACCCGTTCGGCGCCCCCGAGGGCGGCGAGGAAGGCTCTGCCGCGCCCGAAGCGCCCAAGGACGGCAGCCAGGCAGCGCCCGAAGCTCCGGCAGCCGGAGCCTACGGCTCGGACGACCCGGCCAAGGCCCTGCAGGATTCACTGAACCCAGCTCCTGCGGCCAAGTAAACGCCTGCCAACCAAAGCCCCGGTTCGCCAGAGCCGGGGCTTTTTCATGGGCCAGAGATTGATAGACAAGCGATAAGCTACAAGCCCCTAGCGAAACCCCATGACCATCACCGAACTGCTGACGGCCATCCGTCAACCATATGCAGACCTGCTGTCACAGGCAGCCAACGCGCGGGAGTCCCATGTGGAGCCGGCCTATCGCAACAGCGATGGAGCGCTGGCTACGGAAGGCGCATGGAATCTGCCCTGCCGGGTTGATGCCATCCCCGTCTCGGAAGACAGCACCGAACCTTTGCAAGTGGATTCACGGACGCGGCTCCAGTTCGAGCCCATTCACTTCAAACTTGGCGCGACCTCCGTGCAGCTGCAGCCTTTTGTCTGGGACTGGCTGTCGCTGAGAATCGAGGGCTTGTCAGACACACAGGCCTCGGGCGCACTGATCGATTGGTTTCTGCAGTGGTTTGATGAAAAAAACGAAAACGAGTCCGACGAAGCGGGGCTGCAGCAAGTCGTTCACTTTATGTCCGACCCGCAAATCACCGATGCAGGACTGAAGCTCGCCATAGACCTTGGCTCTGCGCCTGTCGAGGCTCTGGAGGATTTGCTGTTTGCGCTGTCCGATGCGGGAGCCGTTCAGCTCAGGCTTGAATAATTTCGGGGGCATGAAAAAACCGCAGCAAGCTGCGGTTTTTTTAGCGGCCAGCGCATGGCGCTGGCGGTCTTGAGTCTGATTGGAATCAGATCTTGGCAGTGGCCATGTACTGGTTGAACGGGAACTCGGAGAAGCGGTTCCACAGGATCTGGTCGCGCTGGAAGGCGCGCATGTCCTGGTGGATCTTCTTGAATTCGGGCGACTTGGCTTCGTGCTCGGCAAACACTTCCATGGAGGCCTTGAAGCCCGCATCCATCAGCGCCTTGGGGAACATCTTGAGCTGGGTCTTGTTGGCCACCAGGCGCTTGATGGCCTGGGGGTTCAGCACCTGGTACTTGCTGGTCATGTCCATGGCCGCCACACGGGTGGCAGCGTCCAGGATCGCCTTGTTTTCGGGCGACAGCGCGTTGTACTTCTTCAGGTTGATGAAGAATTCCAGATCGGCCGAGCCTTCCCACCAGCCGGGGTAGTAGTAGTAGGGAGCGACCTTGTTGAAGCCCAGCTTTTCATCGTCGTAGGGGCCGACGAATTCCACGGCGTCCAGCGTGCCCTTTTCCAGAGCCTGGTAGACATCGCCGGCGGGCATGTTCTGCGCCACCACGCCCAGCTTGGCCATGGCCTCGCCGAACACGCCGCCGCCCAGACGCATCTTCAGACCCTTGAGGTCTTCCACGGTCTTGATTTCCTTGCGGTACCAGCCGCCCATCTGGGTGGTGGTGTTGCCGGCGCTGGCGGTACGGAAGTTGTACTTCTCGAAGAAGGCATCCAGCAGCTTGCGGCCGTTGCCATGGTCCTTCCAGCCGTTCATCTGCAGCGTGGTCAGGCCAAAAGGCACGGCACAGCTGAAGGCGAAGATCGGGTCCTTGCCGGTGAAGTAGTAGGCGGCGGTCTGCGCCATGTCGATGGTGTCGGCCTGCAGCGCGTCCACCACGCCAAAGGCCGGCATCAGCTCGCCAGCCGGGTGGACCGAAATCTCAAACTTGCCGCCAGACATGGCCTTGACCACTTGCGACAGCTTTTCGGCGCTGCCGAAAATGGTGTCCAGGGACTTGGGGAAGCTGGAAGCCAGGCGCCAGCGCACGGCGGCCTGGGCGTGCACTGCGGGGGCCGCACCGGCAGCCAGTACGCCAGCAATGCCAGCATTTTTGAGAATGGAACGACGATCCACTTCGGTCTCCTTGATGAATGATGTGGGCAGCCGCCGGCAGCCGATCTATGCCGGTCTGACACAAGCGGTGAACGTAGCATCAAAATGTACCCGAGCCCCGGGGCGGCCATGGCCGAAAAATCGGCCATTCATTTAAGAAGTTCTACCTAGTGATTGGCGTCAAGCCGCCCGCAAGGCCATCCGCTACAGGCGCACCGCGCTCATATAGCTGACGTAGCGGAATTCCGAGAAGCGGTCCCATAGCAGCTGGTCGTGCTGGAAGCCGCGCAGGCTGCGATGGATCTTCTTGAACATGGCCGACTTGGCCTCGTGCTCGGCCATGGTGCTCATCACGGCCTTGAAGCTCGCATCCATCAGCTCGCGCGGAAAAGCCCTGAGCTGCACCCGCTCGCTGAGCAGCTTCTTCAGGGCTGCGGGGTTGAACGCCAGATACTTGGCCGTGAGGTCCTTGGCCGCGAGGGCGGCGGCGGCTTCGACCATGGCCCTGAGTTCGGGTGCCAGCGCCGCATAGGCCTTGGTATTGATGAAGTAGGCGAGCTCGGCCCCGCCCTCCCACCAGCCCGGGTAGTAATAATAGGGCGCGAGCTTGCCGAAGCCCAGCTTCTGGTCGTCGTAAGGGCCGACGAACTCCACGGCATCCAGCCTGCCCTTTTCCAGCGCCTGGTAGGCGTCGCCGACCGGCAGATTCACCGCCTGCACACCGAGCTTTTGCAGCGCATCGCCCAGCAGACCGCCGCCGGCGCGCATGCGCAGGCCCTTGAGGTCGGCCACGGTCTTGATTTCCTTGCGGTACCAGCCCCCCATCTGCGTGCCCGTGTTGCCGGCGCTCAGGCTCTTGATGTTGTACTGGGCGTAGAAGTCGTCCATGAGCTTGCGCCCGCCGCCGTACTCCATCCAGGCATCCATCTGGCGCGCCGTCAGGCCGAACGGCACGGCGCAGCCCAGGGCGAAGCAGTAGTCCTTGTCCGTGAAGTAGTAAGGTGCCGTCAGCGCCATTTCCACGGTGCCGTTCTGCACTCCCTCCATGACGCCGAAAGCGGGCATCAACTCACCGGCCGAATGAATGCTGACCTCGATCTGGCCGCCCGACATGGTCTTGAGAGACTGGGCGAATTTCTCGGCGCCACCGGAAATCGCATCCAGCAATTTGGGAAAACTCGTCACCAGGCGCCAGCGCGTGATCTCCTGCGCACGGATGGCAGGCGCCACACCCGCGGCCAGCACCCCGGCCAGGCCCGCATGTCTGACGAGCGAACGTCGGTCCATGAATATTTCTCCGCTAGTAATCTTGTCCATGCCGCGGCAGCGCTCGCTGTCCGCACCATGCCCCGGGCATTCTAGAAACGCCTGCGGCTTCTGTGTCGGAATTCCGGCCAGCCGTCAGTCTTCTGGCCGCTTGCGCAAGAAAAAAGCCCTTCACGGGAAGGGCCTGGTAGAGATCGTCACAAGCGGCTCAGGCCTGCACGGCGGCGCTCAGGCGCACGCGGATCGAGGCCTCGATGCCCGCGGCATCCAGCCCCTGCAGCGCCAGCAGCCTGGCCGGGTCGCCATGCTCGATGAACTCGTCGGGCAGGCCCAGCTGCAGCACGGGTTTGACCAGGCCATGGGCGGCCAGGGTCTCCATCACGGCACTGCCGGCGCCGCCCATGATGCAGCCCTCTTCCACGGTGACGATCAGCTCATGCTCGGCGGCCAGCTTGAGCAGCAGGGCTTCGTCGAGAGGCTTGGCCCAGCGCATATTGGCCACGCTCGCGTCCAGGGCCTCGGCGGCCTGCAGTGCCGGATACAGCAAGGTGCCGAAGGCCAGAATCGCGACCTTCTTGCTCGCGGATTCGCGGCGCAGCTCGCCCTTGCCGAAGGGCAGGCCTTCCAGGCTCTCCAGCGGCGTTACGCCGACGCCTGCGCCACGCGGATAGCGCACGCAGACCGGATGCTGCTGCTCGTAGGCCGTGGTCAGCAGTTGGCGGGTTTCGCGCTCGTCGGCCGGGCAGGCCAGGCTCATGTTCGGGATGCAGCGCACAAACGCGATGTCGTAAGCGCCCGCATGCGTGGCACCGTCGGCGCCGACCAGGCCCGCGCGGTCCAGAGCGAACACCACGGGCAGGTTCTGCAGCGCCACGTCATGGATCAGCTGGTCGTAGGCGCGCTGCAGAAAGGTCGAGTAGATGGCCACCACGGGCTTGATGCCCTCGCAGGCCATGCCGCCCGCAAAGGTCACCGCATGCTGCTCGGCAATGCCCACGTCGTAGTAGCGGCCCGGGAAGCGCTTGTGGAACTCCACCATGCCCGAGCCTTCGCGCATGGCGGGCGTGATGCCGACCAGGCGCTGGTCCTTGGCCGCCATATCGCAGAGCCAGTGGCCGAAGACCTGGGTGAAGGTCTGCTTGGGCGGCGTGGCGGCCTTGACCAGACCCACGGCGGGATCGAACTTGCCGGGGCCGTGATAGGCCACGGGGTCGGCCTCGGCCAGCTTGTAGCCCTGCCCCTTCTTGGTGACCACATGCAGGAATTGCGGGCCCTTGAGGCTCCGGATGTTCTCCAGCGTGGGGATCAGCGAATCCAGGTCGTGGCCGTCTATGGGGCCTATGTAGTTGAAGCCGAACTGCTCGAACATGGTGGCCGGCACCACCATGCCCTTGGCCTGCTGCTCCAGGCGCTTGGCCAGCTCCAGCAGCGGCGGCACCTGCTTGAGCACGCTTTTGCCCATGTCGCGCGCCTTGGCGTAGAACTGGCCGCTCATGAGCTGGGCCAGATAGCGATTGAGCGCGCCCACGGGAGGGCTGATGCTCATATCGTTGTCGTTGAGGATGACCAGCAGATTGGCGTCATGCACGCCGCCGTTGTTCAGCGCCTCGAAAGCCATGCCGGCCGTCATCGCACCGTCGCCGATCACGGCGATCGCGCGGCGCTCCTCGCCTTTTTGCTTGGCCGCCAGCGCCATGCCCAGGGCCGCCGAGATGCTGGTGGACGAGTGCGCGGTGCCGAAGGTGTCGTACTCGCTTTCGGCACGCTGCGGAAAGCCCGACAGGCCGCCGAGCTGGCGCAGCGTGGCCATGCGCTCGCGCCGGCCCGTGAGGATCTTGTGCGGATAGGTCTGGTGGCCCACGTCCCAGACGATGCGGTCATAAGGCGTGTTGAACACGGAATGCAGCGCCACGGTCAGCTCCACCGTGCCCAGGTTGGACGAAAGGTGGCCACCGGTCTTGGAGACGCTGTCGATCACATAGGCGCGCAGCTCGGCCGCCAGGGTCTTGAGCTGGGCCCGCGACAGGCGGCGCATGGCCTCGGGGTCATCGATGGTCTGCAGCAGAGAATAAGTGTTCGTGGACATGATCTATATTTTTAGTAGCTGCTCGCGCTGGCCGGTATTGGGTTGCAGGGCGTTTCTTGCCGTTTCAGTAGGTGCGCTGCACCACCATGTCGGCCAGCGCCGCCAGGGCCTGGGTGTCCGGCAGGCCGCTGCCGGCCAGGGCCGCATGGGCCTGCTGGCGCAGTTCCTCGGCATGGTCGCGCGCGCGCTCCAGACCCAGCAGGGAGACATAAGTGGGCTTGTCGTTGGCCGCATCCTTGCCGGCCGTCTTGCCCAGCGTTGCGGAGTCGGCCACCACATCCAGAATATCGTCCACCACCTGGAAGGCCACGCCCAGCGCCTGGCCGTATTCGGTCAGCGCCTGCAGGGCCCGGGCATCGGTCTGCGTGCTGCAGGCCGCGCCCATGAGCACGCTGCCCAGCAGCAGGGCGCCGGTTTTCAGTCTATGCATTTCACGCAGCTGGCTCTCGCTGAGCTGCTTGCCCACGCTGGCCAGATCTATGGCCTGGCCGCCGGCCATGCCCTGGCTGCCGGCCGCCGCACCCAGCAGCCGGCACAGCCTGGCCTGCATGGAACAGGGAACGCCCTCGTTCTCGGGCAGCAGCAGCTCGAAGGCCAGGGCCTGCAGCGCATCGCCGGCCAGCAGGGCCGAGGCCTCGCCGAACTGCACATGGACCGTGGGCTTGCCGCGGCGCAGCACATCGTTGTCCATGCAGGGCATGTCGTCGTGCACCAGCGAATAGGCGTGGATCAGCTCCACCGCACAGCCGGCGCGCAGCGTGGCCGCCTCCTGGCCACCCACGGCTTCGGAAGCCGCCCAGACCAGCAGCGGGCGCAGCCGCTTGCCGCCGTCGAGCACGGCATAGCGCATGGCTTCGCCCAGGCCGGCCGGCGCATTGACGCCGACCCAGCGCGACAGCGCGTCCTCGGTGCGGGCCAGCCGCTGCTGCATCCAGGCGGAGAAATCCAGGGCTTGCACGCCCGCGTTCGATTGAGGCTGCTGTTCGGCAATCATTGATTCATTCATGGGCTGCTCATCCGGGGCTGGGGCTGCGGGCACGGGCTAGTCCTGCACCCAGGCGGACAGCTTGCCGTCATCCAGCACCTTGACCTGCTCCTGCACCGCATCGAGCTGGCCGCGGCAATAGCCGAGCAGCTCGGCCGCACGCTGATAGCCGCTGAGCATCTGCTCCAGCGGCAGCTGGCCGGATTCGATCTGCGCAATCAGCTGCTCCAGCTCCTGCAATGCAGCTTCGTAACTGGTGGGCTGATCGGATTTTTTCGCGGCAGCGGCCTTGGGCATGGATGGTGATGAGCAGTGTTGGACGGAAACGACGATTTTAGGCTCCCCCGCATCATCGGCGCTCAATGCCCGCAAAGCCTGGCCCGACCGGCTGTCTTCTGCATGACGATCCCGCCCCGCCCTAGCGGCACAGGCCCGCGCCCGCGGGCTTGGCGATCGGCGCTATGCGGGCCTGCAGACGGCGGCGCGCGCTTCAATACACGTACCGGAAAAACGGAAATAACCCCACGGGCTATAATCCCATTCCCGTCAAACCGGCCCCGTGCCTGGTCATCCTGGTCGGGCACCCAAGAAGCCGCGCCGGCGCGCCGGACTTCTTTTGTGCCCGAGACTCGTGCCCAGTCAAGGCCGGTTTCGTTTTTTATTTACCGCGTGCGCACGCGCACCCTCCCTGTGGGGAGTCTTTAGGTCAGGTCACCCATGTCTGATTTAAGTCTTCAGCTGCAGCAGGCCGCAAGCCAACTACCAGTTTCAAGCTACTTCGACCCGGCGCTGTTCCAGCGCGAGTTGGAGACCATTTTCCAAGCCGGCCCGCGCTATGTGGGCCACCAGCTGGCCGTTCCCGAGATAGGCGACTACTACGCCCTGCCCCAGGAAAAAGAAGGCCGCGCGCTGGTGCGCAATGCCAAGGGCCAGATCGAGCTGATCTCCAACGTCTGCCGCCACCGCCAGGCCGTGATGCTCAAGGGCCGCGGCAATCTGCTGACCGAAGGCAAGGGCCATGCGGGCGGCAACATCGTCTGCCCGCTGCACCGCTGGACCTATAGCACCAGCGGCGAGCTGCTGGGCGCGCCCCATTTCAGCCACGATCCCTGCCTGAACCTCAACAACTACCGGCTGCGCGAGTGGAACGGCCTGCTGTTCGAGGACAACGGCCGCGACATCGAGTCCGACCTGGCCGGCATGCAGCTGCGCGAGCAGCTGAGCTTCGACGGCTTCGTGCTCGACCATGTCGAGATGCACGAGTGCAACTACAACTGGAAGACCTTCATCGAGGTCTATCTCGAGGACTATCACGTCGGCCCCTTCCACCCAGGCCTGGGCAACTTCGTGACCTGCGACGATCTGCAGTGGGAGTTCGCCAAGGAATACTCGGTGCAGACCGTGGGCGTGGCGCCCAGCTTCGGCCGCCCGGGCTCCGACATCTACAAGAAGTGGCACGAGGTGCTGCTGAACTACCGGGGCGGCAAGCTGCCCGAGCGCGGCGCGATCTGGCTGACCTACTACCCCCACATCATGGTGGAGTGGTATCCGCATGTGCTCACCGTCTCGACCCTGCACCCGCTGGCCGTGGACAGGACGCTGAACGTGGTGGAGTTCTACTACCCCGAGGAAATCGCGGCCTTCGAGCCCGAGTTCGTGCAGGCACAGAAGGCCGCCTATATGGAGACCTGCATCGAGGACGACGAGATCGCCGAACGCATGGACGCGGGCCGCAAGGCCCTGTTCGAGCGCGGCGACAACGAGGTCGGCCCCTATCAGAGCCCCATGGAAGACGGCATGCAGCACTTCCACGAGTGGTACCGTAGCGTGCTGGGCGACGCCGTCCCCCAACGTTAACCAGAGGCGAACCCTCGAAACTGATAGCTGCTGGCGCACACAGGACAAGCGCAGCAGCTATTTTTTATGCTGAATCGATTGAAGGTATGCAAGCTTTGTGGATGGTATTGGCCGCGCTGATTTTTGCGGTCATGAGTGTGTGTGTGAAGTTTGCCTCCCAGGACTTCAACGCGGCAGAGATCATCTTCTACCGGGGCCTGGTCAGCATGGCCCTGCTGGCCTGGCTGGCCAGGCGCAGCGGCGTGACCCTGGCCACCAAATACCCCCGGGAACATGGCTGGCGCAGCTTCGTCGGCGTCATCTCCATGGGCGCCTGGTTCTATGCCATAGGCCATCTGCCGCTGGCCACGGCCACCACGCTCAACTCCATGAGCAGCATCTGGATGGCCGTGTTCCTGATCGCCCAGGGCCTGTGGATGCGCCATACGCTGCGCAAATCCTATGCGGCCCAGCCCGAGACACGCCGCGCCATTCCGCCCTTTCCCTGGGGCCTGGTGAGCACGGTGTTCCTGGGCTTCATCGGCGTGCTGCTGGTGCTGCGTCCCAGCAGCGCCCCGACCAGCGAATGGATAGCGGCCATGGGCGGTCTGTTCGGCGGCATGTTTGCGGCCATGGCCTATATGCAGGTGACCACCCTGTCCCATTTGGGCGAGCCCGAGTCGCGCGTGGTGTTCTACTTCTCTCTGGGCTCGGCCGTGGCGGGCGGCATCACCATGCTGTTCACCGGCGTTTCGGCCTTTCCGGGCTGGAGCGCGCTATGGCTGCTGCCCGTGGGCGTGCTGGCCGCCGTGGCCCAGGTCTGCATGACCAAGGCCTATGCCTCGGCCGGCAGCAAGCGCAACACCCTGGTGGTGGCCAATCTCCAGTACTCGGGCATCGTGTTCGCAGCCCTGCTCAGCCTGGCGCTGTTCGGCGAGAGCATTCCCCTGATCGGCTGGGCGGGCATTGCCCTCATCGTCATCAGCGGCGCCGCCGCCACCGCATTGCGCTCGCGCAGCTGATTTTTGGCGGCCGCGGCGCCGCATAATGGTTTGCATCCACGGCGGGCGACGACGCCCTCCGCCATTCCATCCGGAGCAGCCATGACGACATCCACGCCCGAGCACTACAACACCTTGATCTCCGTCGAACAACTGGCCCGGCTCAAGGCCGGCGGCCGGCCTTTGATGGTGTTCGACTGCAGCTTCGATCTGAGCCGCCCGCCCGCCGGCCATGAGCAGTATCTGCAGGCCCATATCCCCGACGCCGTCTTTGCCGACCTCGACAAAAACCTCAGCGCCCCGCACGGCGCGCCCGGCGCCCATGGCGAAGTGGCCACCAGCGGCCAGGCCGCCTCGGGCGGCCGCCACCCCCTGCCCACGCGCGAGCGCTTCTCGGTCTGGCTGTCGTCCATAGGCTTTACCAACGCCATGCAGGCCGTGGTCTACGACCGCAACGGCGCCAACTACTGCGGACGGCTGTGGTGGATGCTGCGCTGGGCCGGACACGATGCCGTGGCCGTGCTCGACGGCGGACTCCAGGCCTGGCAGGCCGCGCAGCAGCCGCTGGGCCATGGCGAAGAGCCCGCGCGCTTCCAGTCCAATTTCGAGCTGGGCCGGCCGCTGGAGAGCCTGAAGACCGCGGCCCAGGTGGAAGTAGAACTCGGCCAGAGCAGCCAGACCCTGATAGACGCGCGTGCCCCGGCCCGCTACCGCGGCGAGGTCGAGCCGCTGGACCCCATCGCCGGCCATATCCCCGGTGCCCTCAACCGCCCGTTCGGCAGCAATCTGGGCGCCGACGGACGCTTCAAGCCCGCGGCCCTGCTCAAGGCCGAGTTCGAGGAACTGCTGGCCGGACGCGATCCCGCCAGCGTGGTCCACCAATGCGGCAGCGGCGTCAGCGCAGTACCCAATCTGCTGGCCATGCGCATCGCGGGCTTTGCACCCACGGCGCTGTTTGCGGGCAGCTGGAGCGAATGGTGCAGCAAGCCCGGCCGCCCCGTGGAGCGCGGCTGAGCGAGCCTTGATCCATATCCCCCTGGCCGCAACGACTCAGGGGTGAGCTTTATCGCGTCGCCCAGACCACGCGGTTGCGTCCCAGCCGCTTGGCCGCATAGAGTGCCTCGTCGGCGCGCTCCAGCAGCGACGCCAGTTCCTCGCCTTCCAGGAACTGGGCCGCGCCCACGGAGACCGTGAGCCCGACCGCCGCTCCGGCCGGCAGCTGCACCGGCGTGGCCGCGACCGCCGAGCGCACGCGCTCGAGCAGATAGCGGCCGTCCTGCGCCGAGGTATTGCACATCAGCAGCACGAACTCCTCCCCGCCCCAGCGCGCCAGGATATCGGCGCTGCGCACGCAGCCCGAGACCAGGCGCGCAAAGCTCTGCAGCACCAGATCACCGGCGCCATGGCCATGGGTGTCGTTGATGGCCTTGAAGGCATCCAGATCCAGCTGCGCCATGAGCAGAGGCTGGCCGCTGCGCGCGGCGCGCATGGCCTCGAGACGCATCATCTCCTGCATATGGCGGCGATTGGGCAGGCCGGTCAGCTCGTCGCGCGTGGCCAGCTCGCGGACCTGCTCCACCGCCTGGGACAGATCCCGCTTCCGGCTCTGCAGATGCTCGCGCATGGCATGGGCGCGCAAGGTCAGCGCCGTGCTGGTGAACAGCACCACGGCCACGATCAGCAGATACATCGCCGCCAGCTCGACGGGCATGGCGCCCAGCGGCTCCCAGCATTGCACCAGGGCCGCGGCCACGCCATAGGCGAGCAGGCCGTAGACCATCAGCACCTTGATCTGGGCCGGCCTCAGGCCGAAGACCCCGAACATCATGATCACCGCCAGCACCGGCGGCGTGATGCCGCGCGCCTGGTCGGCGATGGCATAGGCCACGGCATTGCTGGTGATGGCATAGGCGGTCTGCACATGGGTGAAGGCAGGGTCGCGCCAGCCCCGGCTGATGCCGCTGCGGATCAGCACAAAGCTGATCAGCACGCAGGCCCCGCTGCCTAGCGACCACCAGCGCACCAGCCGGGGATCGGCCAGGCCCGCGGCGGCGCCGAGCTCCAGCGAAAAAATGCAGCACACCATGAGCAAGCAGGCCCAGCCCGTGGTCACCAGCGACGCCCGCAGGCGGGGTTCGGTCGTGAGCAGAAGGTCCAGCCAGCGCTGCAGGCGCGTGCGGGCCGCGATGGAGTCCAGGCTCATGCTTCTTTCCCCGTGCTCCGGGCTAGCACATCAGCCATGCGCTGCAAGCCCTGCGAATGCTCTCAGATACATAGCAAAAATCCCTCAATTCACGACATAGGCCGGAGCTCACGGGCCCACAATAGCCATCGAGCAGCCATTCCCCGCGAGCCAGGTCAAGCGCCCCGCACTGCGCTGTCACGTCATCCAGCAGGAAGACATAGATGTAAGGTAAATCTTACACACCCCCTCCCACAAACAGACGCGCGGCACCGACACACCCCGACTTCAGTTCGATCAGGGCCTGGAACACAATCCATTTCAACAGATCGAAACATTTTTAACTTCTTGTTCTCGCAAGCCGTTCCGATCTGCCGAGTTTGAAAGGACAGGACCCATGAACAACGAACAACTGCTCGCCGAGATTCGCGAAGCCAACCTCACTTACCTGATGCTGGCCCAGACGCTGATCCGTCAGGACAAGGCCGAAGCCGTGTTCCGTCTGGGTCTGAACGAGGAAGCCTGCGATCTGCTGGCAACCCTGTCCTCGGCACAGGTGCTCAAGCTGGCCTCGCGCAACACCCTGCTGGCCAGCTTCCGCGTCGACGACGAAATGGTCTGGAGCCTGCTGACCAACCACAGCAGCAACAAGATCGCCAACGCCGCGACCAACACCTTGCACGCCAACATCCTGATGGCCAGCCGTGTCTCCGAAGTGCTCTGAGCACTTGCTAGCTACAACCCGGTTTCAAGGAGACACCCATGCCCGCAGCCAAGCCAGCCGTCAAAAGCGTTCTGAACGAATCCAAGCAAATCGAGCGCGCCGCCATGCTCATCGAGATGGGCGCCCGCATGCAGGTGCTGGAGTCCGAGACCACGCTGTCCTATGAACGCCTGATCCGGCTGTACAAGGAAATTTCGGGCAAGTCTCCGTCCAAGGGCCAGCTGCCGTTTTCCACGGACTGGTTTCTGACCTGGCAGGAAAACATCCACAGCTCCCTGTTCCTCAATATCTACGAGTACCTGTCCAAGGGCGTGGAGCTGGATTCCGCCGAGCAGCTGACCAAGGCCTACCGTCTCTATATGGAGCAGATCCAGACCGCCGAGCTGGAAGTGCTGCTGTCCTTCACGCGCGCCTGGCGCCTGGTGAAGTTTGTCGACGCCCAGATGCTGACCCGCACCCAGTGCTCGGTCTGCAAGGGCCAGTTCGTGACCGAGCCTTATGAGAATGCGCGCCACTACCAGTGCGGTCTCTGCAATCCTCCCGCGCGTGCCGGCAAGAGCAAGGCCGCGGG
>JAFAIY010000374.1 GCA_019236485.1 Comamonas sp.
CAGCGCATGGTCGGCGGCCGACTGCAGCATGTCCGGATCGCGCGCCGGGTCCGGGGCAAAAGCCGGGCGCTCATAGCTTTGCGGCAGTTCGTCGCTGCTGCGCGGACGGGTCTGGCGTATGGGGGCGCGGCTCCAGGCCTCGACGCCGCCGGCAATCACCAGCTCGGCCTGGCCCGAGCGCAGCAGGCCCGCAGCCATGGCGACCGCATCCAGGCCCGAGCAGCACTGGGTGTCCAGGCTCAGCGCCGCGCAGTTGTCGGGCAGGCCGGCGGCCAGGGCCAGCATGCGCGCGGGGTTGCCGCCGGCGCCCAGGGCGTTGCCGACGACGACGGCGTCCACCGCATGCGCGGGCAGCCCGCTTTGCGCCAGCAGCGCCCGCAGCACAGGGGCGGCCAGCTCGTGGGCGCCGAGGCCGGCCAGCGCGCCGCCCACGGGGGCGACCGGGCTGCGCGCCCAGGCGATGATGGAGATGTCGCTGCTCATGAGGCTCAACTCTGCCACGGTGCAAGCTGCGGCAGCTTTGTAGGGGCAGCCGCGTCCGTCTGCCCGTCCAGCGCGAGCTGCAAGGCCTGGCCCAGCTTGCCGTGGTCGGTCTTGCCGCTGGCGGTATGCGGCCAGTGGCTGCAGACCCACCAGTGGCGCGGCACCTTGAAGGCCTCGGTGCGCTCGCGCAGCCAGCGGCCCAGCTCCAGGGCGCCGGGCAGAGGGCCGGGCGGCTCCGGCTTCCACTGCACGATCGCATGCACCTGCATACCGCGCAGCGCATCGGCCTTGCCATGCAGCGATACCTGGGCGATCTGCGGGTGCTCGGCCAGCAGGTTTTCCACCTCTTCGGGAAACAGGTTCTTGCCCTGGGTGACGATCATGCGGCTTTGCCGGCCCGCGAGGCAGAGCATGCCGCGCGCGTCGATATGGCCCATATCGCGCACCGACAGCCAGTCTCCGTCGCGCAGCACGGCCGTGGGGTCGTGGGCGTCGCCCACATAGTCCATGAACAGCATGGGGCTGCGGATATAGATCAGGCCGTCATCGGCATGGCCCGGCTCGGCCAGCATGTTCTCGGCTGCCTCGCCTTCGACTCGGCGAATGGACAGCTCCACATTGCTGAACGGCCGCCCCACGGCCTGGGGCGAGCAGGCTTCGTCGGCCTCCATCCAGGCGACGAAGCTGGCCTCGGAGGCGCCGTAGAACTCTATGATGCGGGCCTTGGGAAACAGGGCGCGCAGCGCCGGGGTATGGGCGCGCATCCAGCGCGCGCCGCTGATGGTGATCAACTCGACCTCGGAAATCGGCGGCAGCTGCCGGTGCTCGGCCCATTGCAGCATCAGCAGCAGCTGGCTGGGCACGGCGACCAGACAGGGCGTTGCGCCCTGGGCCAGCGTAGTCAGGCAGCGCGCGGCCGAGAAGCGCTCCTGCATCACCGCGCCCACGCCATACCAGATGCCCTGCATGGCACCAAACAGGAACAGCGAATGCGAGATGCGGCCCGGCGCCAGCGTGCGCTGCGCGACCACGGGGCCGAAATCCCGCAGGCCCACGCGAAAGCTCTCCGTCCACGACAGGTGGCTGCGCATAAAGCCCTTGGGCAGGCCGGTGCTGCCCGAGGTAAAGCCCGTGTAGAAGGCGGCGGCGGGCTCGGCCTGGCTCAGTTCGCAGGGCGTTGCGGGCAGCCAGCTTTCGATGCGCTGGCGCACGTTCGGCTGCCAGTCGGGGTCGGCCACGGCTGCACAGCGGCCGCTGTGAATCACGGCCAGAAAGTCCACCAGCCGCTCCAGCGTCGATAGCTGGCTGTCCAGCAGCACGGTCTGCGGCGCGCGCCGCGCGACCAGGCTCGCCGAGCGCGTGAGCACCTCGGCGTGCAGCCGTGCAAAGGTCCAGGCCTGTTCCTCGCTTTGCAGTGCGATCACCTCGGGCCGCTGCTGCGCCCAATGGGCCAGCGGGCCGTGGACCAGTTGCCAGAAGCCTTGCAGCGGAGCCTGGGCCGGTAGCGGGGTGCCGCTCATGGGCGTCCGCCGAAGCGCCAGTCAGGCATGCCGCGCGCCACCGTGTGCACGATGATGGCGCAGAGAATGCACTTGATGAAGTCGCCGGGCACAAAGGCCAGCGTGACCTTGAAGGCCTGGCTCAGGCTCATGCCCGCGAGCTGCATCAGCCCCAGCACGCCAAACGCATGCAGGCACAGCAGGCCGCCGAGCACGGAAGCGACAAATGCGCTGACGGCCGCGCGGCGCGGCGTGCTGTGGGGCAGGGCGGCCATGATGGCGCCCACAATGCAGGCGGCCAGCGCATAGCCGAGCAGATAGCCGGCCGACGGCGACATGAACACGCCTATGCCGCCGCGCCCGCCCGACAGCAGCGGCAGGCCCACGGCCACGGCCGCGAGAAACAGCAGCATGGACTGCAGGCCGCGCCAGGGGCCGAGCATGACGCCGGCCAGCATCACGCCCAGCGACTGGATGGTGATGGGCACGCCGAACGGCAGATCGATCTTGGGTATCAGCCCCATCACGGCCATGAGGGCGGCGAACAGCGAAACCTGGGCCATGGAGCGCGCGCCATGGCGCGATACGGTATGGGAGGGGGTGGTCATCAAAGTTCCTGATCTATGAGGCTAAAAGCCCAGTCGTGCCCAGAGGGCATCGGCCACACGGCGCGTGGCCTGCAGCATATGAATCGTCAGCGGCGCAATCAGCCTCAGGCCGCCGCTTTTGCCGGTGCGCAGCCGGTAGGCGTCGTCGAGTTTTTTCCATTGCACAAAAAAATGCTCGGTAAAGCGCAGCATCAGCGCCAGCTGCATGGCTACGCGCTCGGTGCGCACGCCCAGAGCGGCCAGCGGCGACAGCAGCCATTCCAACACCTCCACCAGATCGCTGGGGCGGGTGGTGATGGTCAGCGCAATGCCCAGGGTGGAGGCGCAGATCAGCCGTAGGGCGCTGACCGCGGCCAGCTCGTGGTGGCCCATGAAGACATGAAAGCCGGCCACCAGCAGCGCCGCGACCAGGACCGAGCGCATGAGCCGCCGCGCGATCTGCGTGGCCTGGCCCAGCGAGCACCAGAGCACAGCGCAGCCAACGCCGCAGCCTGCCAGCAGCCAGGGGCTGGATGTCAAAAACAATAGCGTGCCGAAGACGGCCAGCAGCAATAGCTTGAGGCCGGCCGGCCAGCGGTGCAGCCAGCTGGGGTATTCGCTGTAAAGACTACCCATGGCTTGGCAGAGCGCAGTGGCTGTCGCCCAGGCGTGCGGCCACATCGGCCTCGTAGGCGCTGCAGATCTCGCGGCCCGGACCGTCGCCGCGCAGCCTGCCTTGCTCCAGCCAGAGCACGCGTTCAAAGCCGCGCACATGGTCGAGCACATGGGTGGAGACCAGAATCTGCTGCGGTGCGGCCGCGATGTCCCGGGCCAGGCGCGCCTGGCCCGGCAGGTCCAGGCTTGCAAAAGGCTCGTCCAGCAGCAGCACTTGCGGCGAGGCGATCAGCAGCGACAGCCAGCACACCTGCTGGCGCTGGCCCTGGCTCAGGCTGCCCACGGCGCGCTCGGCCCAGTGGGCGAGGCCGCGTGCGCCCAACAGCTCGCGCGCCCTGTCCCTGGCCTGCTGCTTGTTCAAGCCCTTGGGGCGCAGGCCCAGGGCCAGCTCTTCCTCGACGGTGGGGAAGATGATCTGGTCGTCGGGGTTCTGGAACATCAGTCCCACCAGGCCAGGATGCTCGGCCCGCGCCTGCAGCAGAGGCTTACCCTGCACCAGCACCTGGCCGCGCTGGGCCTGCTCGAGTCCGCACAGCAGGCGAAACAGGCTGGTCTTGCCCGCGCCGTTGTCGCCGATCACGCCTATGCGCTTTTCGCTCAGCCTCAGGCTCAGTCCGTCGAACACCAGGGTCTGGCCGCGCTGCAGGCGCACATCGGCAATCTCCATGCCCTGGCTCATGCGCGGGCTCCTGTGGGCGGCGCAGGGGCACGGCAGGGCCGGGCCGGCAGCGGCAGGTTTGGGGCGTGGAACAGGGCGGACATAGGAGCTGACTCGGGAAATTCAGGGCCCCGGACGCCAAACATGGCTTGAGGCCGTCGATGGAGGCGGATTCTAGCCCCGTCGAATTGCTTTCAAAAACCTTCAAACTGATGGCTTTTTAGGTGAATTCCAAATAAGAAATCACTGCCTGACTTCGAAGGCTTTCGCGGTCGGATTTCGGCAGCAAATGGCCCCAGTTGCGGATCGGATCGCTGTCGGTTGAGGTGGGATGGGATTTCTGCACGGTTCATGCCGTCTTTCTCGCTCAACTTCGTTCAAAAACCAATCGCGCCGTTCGGAAGATCGGAGGGCTTGAGGCTTGATACCGGTGTTTTGGCGCAGCTTGGCGCTGCGACCGCCGGGAATCGCATCGTGAGCCGCTCGCGCTCAGGCTGTTTGGGGCATCAATCCGGTAGCGATTGAGGGAGAAAAAATTTTCCAAATATCGTGCCAGGGCGGTTGAGGCCGTAGAAAAGCGGGCCCTCTGCCTGGGCGTAGACCCGGCTCAGAACTGATAGCCGAGGCTGGCTCCGGCCATCCATTGGCGGCCGGGCGCGGCTTCGAAGTAGCGGCCGTTGCTGTCGTTGACGATGACCGAGCCCACATATTTCTTGTCGCCCAGATTGTCGATGCGTGCAAAGGTATTGAGCCTCCAGGCGCCCAGGCGCCGGGTATAGCTCGCGCTCAGGCTGGCTACGCCGTAGCCGGGTGCATAGACGCTGTTGGCATCGTCGGCCGCAATGCGGCCCAGGCTGCGCCAGTCCAGGCCCAGGCGCCAGTCGGCGCTCGGGAACCAGTCCAGACCCAGATAAGCCTGGTTTCGGCTGGTTCCCGCAAGGCGCTTGCCTGCGGGGATGCAGTCCAGGCCCTTGGTATTGCAATAGCCGCTGCGCAGGCTGGCATCGAGCAGGGTCAGAGCCGCGTTGAGGCGCAGCTTGGGCGTGAGCCAGGTTGTGCTGCTCAACTCCATGCCGCGGCGGCGGGTCTGGCCGGCGTTCCGGTAGGAGGTTCGGCCGTTGTCGTTGCCGGCGACCACGATCTCGGCCTCGGTCCGGGTCTGGAACAGCGCGGCCGACCAGTCGCCGCGCATGCCGGCCAGGGTGAAGCGCTGCTTGATGCCCAGTTCGGCGCTGGTCGACAGCGCGGGCTGCAGGCCCAGGTTCAGGCCGGAGCTTGCGTCGGGGCGGTAGGAGATTTCGTTGAAGGTCGGGGTCTCGAAGCCGCGGCCCAGCGAGGCATAGATGCTGCTGTCCTGGCTCAGCTGGCGCTGCAGCGAAATCACGGGCAAAAGCTTGTGAAAGCCGGTGCTGCCGCTGTCGTTGCCATCGGCCAGGAAATGGTCGTGCGACCGGAACTGCACATTGCTCCAGCGCAGGCCGGCGTCCAGCTTCCAGCTCGGCGCGAAGGCCCAGGAGGCTTGCAGATAGGGGTCGATATTGCTGAGGGTGTTGCGCTCGTCGCGCACCAGAGCGCCGACCACACCGAGCTGGTTGCCGACAAAGTTCTTGTAGCCCTGGCGGTCTTC
The DNA here is from genome assembly GCA_019236485.1 of Comamonas sp. Lineage (GTDB taxonomy): Bacteria > Pseudomonadota > Gammaproteobacteria > Burkholderiales > Burkholderiaceae_C > Comamonas. The sequence continues at coordinate 5,530 of JAFAIY010000374.1, forward strand.
CTTGACGGTATTGGCGGCCAGACCGGCGATCAGGTTCAGGCGGCCCTGGCCCAGCTCGTATTTGCCGCTCCAGCGCGCGTCCAGCCCGCCATAGTCGCGCTGCAGGTCTATCACGCCGCCCTTGAAGCCCGTCTGCGAGGCCTTGGGCGTGGCCTGGAACTGGGTCAGTTCGCGCTGGCCCGCATAGACCATGAGGCGCAGGGCCTGGCCGCCATCGAGCTGGCGCTCGTAAGTCAATCCGGCCTGGGTCTGCTGCACGCTCTTGCGGGAATTCATGGTGAGTGCAGCCGGATTTACGGAGCGAGGGTTGGCGGCCCAGTCCCTGGGGGAGACGCCGCCCGGGTCCTGGGCATCGAGGTCCACATGGTTGGCGACCAGGGTCAGCTGGCTGTACTCGTCGGGCCTGAGATCGAGGCGGGCATTGAAGAGGTTTTTGTCCGCCGCACTCTGGGCGCGGTAGCCGTCGGTCAGAAAGCGGCTGGCGCTGAGCACATAGCCTATGCCGCCGGCCTCGCCACTGGCCTTGAGGCCCAGCCGCTTCTGGCCGTTGCTGCCCAGCGCGAAGCTGCTTTCGAGGCGGGGCGCGCCCTCGCCGCGCTCGGTATAGGCATTGATGACGCCACCCGAGGCATTGCCGTAGAGCGCGGAGTAGGGGCCGCGCAGCACCTCCACGCGCTCCAGCGAGGCGATATCTAT
>JAFAIY010000430.1 GCA_019236485.1 Comamonas sp.
GGACTTCACTGCGTGAAGTCCAGGTCAAAGCCCTCTTCGGTCAGCTGAACCTCGTCCTCCGGGCCTTTTTGCAGCCAGCCCTTGTGTATGGCCAGCGACAGTGCCGCACGTTGATCGCTGTCGCTGATGCCGTGCCTGGCCAGGTCCTCGCTGAGCTGCTGCCGGGTCATGCCCTCGCCGGCGCGCAGGCCCTGCTCCGCCACCAGGATATAGACGATTTTGTGGGCCGCGGCCTGAATGGTTTGATCCGTCATGCTCAAGACTCCTTGGGTTCGGTGGTTTCATGACTGGGCGCATCATGCTCCATGACGCCCAGCAGGGCGTCCAGCAGCCCGGGAAAGCGCGCATCCAGATCCACGCGCCGCAGCGACAGCAGGTTCTCGCGTCCTTCGGGACGCTGCCAGATCACGCCGCTGGTGCGCAGCACACGCCAGTGGTGGGTCATGGTGGACTTGCTCTGCGCACGCAGCAGCGAGCTGCAATTGCGCTCGCCGCTTTCGGCAAGCGTGCGCACAATGGCCAGGCGCAAGGGATTGCCCAGCGCTGCAAGCACACTCTCCAGCCGGATCTGTTCACGCTCGGGATGATCGGGAAGCATTGCCTGGCCCATCCTGTCCTGGCTTGGAGCAAGCCTCGCGCGCCATGCCACGGAAGCCGCTCCAGCCAAAGGCATTTTCATGCCGGCCGCCATACCCATGCTGACAGTACGACTGTATGCGTACATTTAGTATTTCCAGGCTTCCAGTCCTGTTGCCGGTGCTGCGAATGTGGCGTCTTCTTCTGCAAATCGCAGGACTGAATCAGGGAGGTCGTCATGGCTCGTCATACCCCTATAGAGCGCTACCGCAACATCGGCATCTCCGCGCACATCGATGCCGGCAAGACCACCACGACCGAGCGCATCCTGTTCTATACCGGAGTCAACCACAAGCTGGGCGAGGTCCATGACGGCGCGGCCACCATGGACTGGATGGAGCAGGAGCAGGAGCGCGGCATCACCATCACCTCCGCCGCCACCACGGCCTTCTGGTCGGGCATGGAGCACAACTTCGCGCCGCATCGCATCAACATCATCGATACGCCCGGCCACGTGGATTTCACCATTGAGGTGGAGCGCTCCATGCGCGTGCTCGACGGCGCGGTCATGGTCTATGACTCCGTGGGCGGCGTGCAGCCGCAGTCCGAGACCGTCTGGCGCCAGGCCAACAAGTACAAGGTGCCGCGCCTGGCCTTTGTGAACAAGATGGACCGCGTGGGCGCCGACTTCTTTCGCGTGCGCCAGATGATGATCGAGCGCCTCAATGCCCATCCCGTGCCCATCATGATCCCCATGGGGACCGAGGCCGACTTTCACGGCGTGATCGACCTCATCAAGATGAAAGCCATTTTCTGGGACGACGAATCCCAGGGCGTGAAATTCGAGTACCGGGAGATTCCCGAAGCGCTGCAGGCCAGCGCCAGCGAGTGGCGCCAGAAGATGGTGGAGGCCGCGGCCGAGGCCAGCGAAGAGCTCACCGACAAATACCTGGAGACCGGAGATCTCAGCGCCGCCGAGATCACGGCCGGGCTGCGCCTGCGCACGATTGCCACCGACATCCAGCCCATGCTGTGCGGCTCGGCCTTCAAGAACCGCGGCGTGCAACGCCTGCTCGATGCCATCGTCGAGTTCATGCCCTCGCCGCTGGACGTGCCGCCGGTTACGGGCCACAGCGAGGACGATGAAAGCAGCGCGCTGCTGGTGCGGCATGCCGACGACAATGAAAAGTTTGCGGCCCTGGCTTTCAAGCTCATGACCGATGCCTTCGTGGGGCAGCTGACCTTTGTGCGCGTCTACTCGGGCGTGCTGTCCAGGGGCGATCTGGTCTACAACCCGATACGCGGCAAGAAGGAGCGCATAGGCCGTATCGTGCAGATGCATGCCAATGCCCGCCGGGAAATCGACGAGATCCGCGCCGGCGATATCGCCGCCTGCGTGGGCCTCAAGGACGTGACCACGGGCGAGACCCTGTGCGACCCCAGCGCGCCCATTGTTCTCGAGAAGATGTCCTTCCCCGAACCCGTGATCGCTCAGGCAGTGGAGCCCAAGACCAAGGCCGACCAGGAGAAGATGGGGCTGGCTCTGTCGCGCCTGGCCGCCGAGGACCCCTCGTTCAGGGTGCGCACCGACGAGGAGTCCGGCCAGACCATCATCGCCGGCATGGGCGAGCTGCACCTGGAAATCATCGTCGACCGCATGCGGCGCGAGTTCAATGTGGAGGCCAATGTGGGCAAGCCCCAGGTCGCCTACCGCGAGACCATACGCAAGCCCGTGGCCGATGTGGACGGCAGGTTCGTGCGCCAGTCCGGGGGCAAGGGCCAGTACGGCCATGTCGTGCTCAGCATAGAGCCGCTCGAATCCGGCAAGGGCTTCGAGTTTGTCGACGAGATCAAGGGCGGCGTGGTGCCGCGCGAATTCATCCCCGCCGTGGAAAAAGGCGTGCGCGAAGCGCTGAACACCGGCGTGCTGGCCGGCTACCCGGTGGTGGATGTGCGCGTGCGCCTGACCTTCGGCTCCTATCACGAGGTGGACTCGTCGGAGCAGGCCTTCCGCATGGCCGCCATCCTGGGCTTCAAGGAGGCGGCCAAGAAAGCCAGCCCCGTGATCCTCGAGCCCATGATGGCCGTGGAAGTGGAGACGCCCGAGGAATACGCAGGCACCTTGATGGGCGACCTGTCCTCGCGCCGCGGCATGGTGCAGGGCATGGACGATATCGCCGGCGGCGGCAAGACCATCCGCGCCGAGGTCCCGTTGTCGGAGATGTTCGGCTATGCCACGCAGCTGCGCTCCATGAGCCAGGGCCGCGCCACCTACACCATGGAGTTCAAGCGCTATGCGGAAGCGCCGGCGCAGAACCTGGCGGCACTGGCCTCGGCCCCCGGAAGAAAGCACGGTTAGGCGCAGCCTTGGACTACCCGACCGGAAGGTCGGGGTCAGTTCTCGCTGCAGCTATGACGCTGCGGCCACGCCAACTCCCCGCCCGCATCCTGGCGGGCGGGGAGGCGTGAAGCTCGTGAACCCGCGCTCAGGACTGCAGCCACTGCATGGCCTGGGCATCCTCGGTGAACGGAAAATGCCGGACCTCGGCATCCATGAGGTGCTTGCCCAGAAATTCGGCCATGCCCGCAAGCTGGCTGTCGGTCACCAGGGCAATATGTTCCACCTGTTTGTGATGATGGCGGACAAAGCTCATATGGGCGCTAAAGCCGGCCCAGTTTTCCCAGCCGGGGAAATCCTTGGCCTGAACCATCATGCCGTGCAGCTTGGGATGCTCGGCCAGAAAAGCGTTCACATCCTGGTCCACGCCATCAAAGTCCTGCCGGGTCAAAGGCCCATGGGGCTCAAGCAGCAAGATGCCTTCGGGTTTCATCAGGGAGTAATTCAGCATGTGCGACTCCTGCAATGACTGTTTCACTGTACGCCGTTCGAAGCCCGATCGCAGCCCTAGACAGCACCCGCAAAACGGGTTCTCGCCCGCTAACCGCTATTCGCAGCCCAGCGCCAGCCGCATATCCCGCAGCGGCTCCTGCAGGGCGGAGCGCAGGTCCTCGCGCATGGCATCGCGGGTCAGGCGTTCTTCCGCATAAAGCGCGGCCCAGTCTATGCCCACGCCTATCATGGCGCCCGCCACGGCCCCGGCGACCGCGCCCGCAGCCGTGCCTATGCCGGGCAGCACCGAGCCCAGGGCCGCACCCGCGGCCGCCGTGCCGACCTTGCCCAGACCCTGCTTGGCGGCGGCCTTGGCCAGCACCTTGCCGGCGGCTTTCATCGAGGTCTTGGCCATGGCCTTGCCGGCCACCACGGCGGCCAATGCTCCGGCACCCGTGCCCGCCATGGCGCTGGCCTGCAGGCGCTGGCGCGCATCGCCCAGCAAATCCAGCGCCGGCAGCGTGGGGGCCTCGGCGCGCACGATGCACTGGCCGGAGCCCAGAGCCAGGTGATGGCGGGCCAGGGTCTGCTCAACTCCCTGCCGCCCCTGCTCGAGTGCGGCGCCGCTGTCCAGCGCCTGTTGCTGCAAGGCCTGCATCCAGGCCTCAAGACCCGGGGTTGCCACCAGGCTTGCGGTGAGCTTGTCCTGCAGAAACTGGTTTACATCGCCGGTCAGCAGGCTGAAGATGCGCCCCCACTCCGCGCCCAGACTGAAATACCAGTCCAGATAGCGCTCCAGCGCCAGATCCAGCTGCGCCTGCATGTCATGGCCGCTCTGGCACAGCGCCTGCCCGGCCCGCATCCGGCCCAGCGCCTGCAAAGCCTGCTGGCGGGTAGCCTCCAGCGTGCCCAGGCTGTAGAGCTGCCGGCCTATGCGCTCGCATTCCGGCAGGCGCTTGAGGGCCAGCGGACTCTCATGCCGACGCGCCAACCCGTCCAGACCGGCCGTGGTCTGGACCAGGATACCCAGCACCAGCACGCCGACCAGCGCCAGCATGGGCACAGCCTGGCGGCCCGCGCCCGGCGGCGCCGCCTGCTGCCAGACGACCCGGGAGCCCGAAGCGCCCTGCAGCGCACTGCCCAGACACAGCAGCACGCCCACGGGCCCGAACAAGGCCAGCAGCAACAGGCGCAGGGCCGGCAACTGCGGCAGATCGGCCGCAGCACCGCCGGCAAGCTGCAGGCTCAGCAAGCCGTCCAGCCCCCAGCGCACGAGTCCCGATGGCGCCGCGCGGATCCGGGCCAGAGCGGCATCCAGAGCCGCGGGCTCCATGGCCGGGGCAAGCGAGCGCCCGAAATCCTGGCTGCGCGCCATCGCATACATCCAGGCACTGCCCAGCAGCACCAGCAGCAGCCATCTGGCCGCACGCTGGCTCCAGGCCCAGGCAAAGGCCGGCGATGAAAACTCGGGCGCCAACCTGCTCTGCAGCCAAGCCGCCAGGCCCGCATGCAGCGGCGGCGCCAGGGCCAGCAAAACCCATTCCCAGGGTGCGAGAAACCAGGCTTGCCACAGCGAGGCGCCGCACAGCAACAGCGCCAGCACCAGGGCCTTGCAGCCTGGCCACCAGCCGCCGGAAAACCAGCGCCCGACCAACCCCTGCGGCGCAAACTGCAGATGCAGCAGCTTTTTGCGCAGCATGAACACCAGCCATTGCCCCCAGGCCGGCAGTACCGCCAGCACCAGCAGCGCCAGCAGCCAGCCCCAGGGCGGCAGCCGGGTCAGCAGCTGGCTGAAGCCGCCCAGGGCGGCCAGCCACAGCCAGCCCAGCAACAAGCCACGCAGCCACGGCGGCGAGCCGCTCATTCCTGGCTGCTGCTCCCCGCTACGGCACGGCCTCTTGGTGCGGCGGCAATGCCGCGAGCCAGGCGGGCGTTATAGACTGTCAGACGGCTCAGGCCCAGCTGCAGGGCCACTTTGGCATCGGAGGCCGTGCCCAGCAGGGCCACGGCCTCATCGGTCCAGACGAAGGCGCTGCCCGCGGCCGAGCCGATCTTCAGCTCGCCGCGCTTGGCCACCACACTGGCCTTGCTGATGCCCAGCTGCGCGGCCACCTCGGCATCGGCTGCCTTGCCCAGCAAGGCCAGAGCCTCGGGCGTCCATTGGAAATGCCCGAAGGCCGCTATCCCCAGAGCGTTGCGCTTGAGGTTGACGGTCTTGGCCGTCGTGCCCCAGAGTTCGGCCAGCGCCGCATCGGTTTCGCGGCCCAGCCTGGCCAGCATCTCATCGGTCCACTGCAATGCGGCTTTACCCATGCTTGCGAATCCTTGTCTCGGTTCTCCATGGCCTGGCAGCCCAAGGCTGGCACATCCCAAGCAGGAGACGGCCAGCAAGGGCCGACCCGCAGCAAAGGCCGTCGTCCCCCTCTGGGGGAAGGCGCCACAGGCGACTCAGGGGGTAACTCAATGCGCATGCCCCCAGTACAGCAAGGCATCGCGACCTTCAACGGACAGCGAAACCTGCGCGCCCACGGGCAGCAGCACCTTGGTGGGCACATGGCCGAACGGCAGGCCCTGGAGCACGGGGCGCTTGAGCTGCATGCGCAGCCAGTCGATCACGGTCTGCAGCTTGAAGCCCTTGTCGTGGGTGCTGAGCTTGAATTCGGTGAACTGGCCGAAAACAATGGCCTTCTGCTTTTGCAACACGCCCGAAAGCAGCAGCTGCGTCAGCATGCGCTCGATCTTGTAGGGGTGCTCGCCCACGTCCTCGAGGAACAGAATGCCGCCCTCGATCTGCGGGAAGTACGGCGTGCCCAGCAACGAGACCAGCACGGCCAGATTGCCGCCCCATAGCGTGGCACCGCCGGGCACATACAGATCCTTGAGCTGGGGCTTGCCATTGGGCAGCTCGCCGATTTTGGGCATCTGCCAGCCCGCGCCTTCGCCATGGCCGCTGAGCAGATCCTCGAAGCAGTCCTGCATGATGTCGTCCACTTCGCCCTCGACGCCGAAGTCGGCGTTGAGCGCCGGCCCCGCCCAGGTGGTGGCGCCGGTCTGCGCCAGCATGGCCAGCTGGAAGGCCGTGAAGTCGCTCAGGCCCACAAACTGCGTGCCCTTGGCGATGGCCTTGGCCACGGTCTTGTATTTGATGCCGGGCAGGATGCGCGTCAGGCCGTAGCCGCCGCGGCTGACCAGAGCCACATCGGCGCCGCTGGCCGCCGCACGGTGGATGGCCGCCAGCCGCGTGGCATCGTCGCCCGCAAAGCGCTGGGTGCTGGCCAGGGCATCGGCATCCACTTCCACCTCGTGGCCCAGGGCCTGCAGGCGCTTGACACCGCGCTTGAAAGCCGTCTTGTCGCGCACCGCGCCCGCGGGCGAATAGATATAGATGTGCTTGGGGCCATGGCTGTGCTCATGGCCGCAGCAGCTGCCATCGGCGGCATGGACATGATCGTGGGCCTCATGCCCGCAATGCTCGTCATGCACATGCTGGTGATCGTTCTTGCTTGCGGTGTTGCTGGATGCAGGGGACTTGCGCGAGTTTGCCAAAGCCTTTTCATGCGGCCGCCGGCCGCATGCTCCGTGAAAGATGAGGAATCCGCAGATTCAAAGACGGCTTGCACAAGCCGGGTTCGGGCACGGCGTTTCCCCATGGAAACCCGCCCCGTGCATTCCGGTTTGCACAAGCGCTACAAAACTGATGTCGACGGCCCGCCGCACATCAGGCTGCGGGCAATGGCGCAAAGTATTCCACAGCCGCCGCCGCATTGCCCTCGGGCAGCGCAGGAACCAGAGAGACATGCTGGGTTTGCCGCCAGACCTCGGCATGCTGCGCAAGCTGCGGCAGAGCCTGCAACCATGCAGCCTGCCATTGCGCGGCGGGCACGGGCTCGGCCGCCGCGGGGGTCTGCAGCCATAGCTTGCGGGCCCTGGCCCAGCGCATCAACAGCGGCGCCGGCAGCTCGGGCAGCTCGGCCTGCACGCGCGGCCAGGCCTTGAGCGCCGCACGATGGCCGCTTTGCGCAAACGGCGCATTCCAGGCCGCAGCCTCGGCGCCAAGGCTTGGGCCTTGGGCCTTGGCCACATCCCAGGAGGGCTTGCGCGCCGCCTGCTCGAACCATTGGCGGCGGCGCTCGGGCTGCTCGGCCAGGGGCCAGACATCCGCGAGCCAGGCGCCCACAAAACGCTGCTCCATGCTTTGCGCCACGGCCAGGCCCAGGCGGCCGCCGTCGCCCTGCCCCAGCAAAACCACCTGTTGCAGGTCCAGAGCCTGCACCAGCTCCACGAGCAGCTGCACATGCCACGAGACTCCATGCTGCTGCTCTTTCTTGGGCTGGTCGCTGCGGCCGAAGCCCGGCAGATCCGGCACCACCACGCGATGGCCGGCGGCCAGCAGGTCCGGCAGCAGCAGCCGGAACGCATAGCCCCAGCCGGGACTGCCGTGCAGGCACAGCCAGGTCCGCGGCGCGGCCGCCGGCCCCTCGTCGACCACGGCCAGGCGCAAGCCCTTGAGCGCGGGCAGATCGCTGCGCCACTGCGGCTGCCAGGGCCAGCCGGGCAGATGCTCGAAAGCCGCGTCGGGATTGCGCAATGCCCAGTCCTGCAGCGGATGCGGCTGCTGGGCTTTTTTCTCCTTGCGCCGCTGCTGGAAGAATGCGGCCAGCAACGCGGCACACTCGTCCTGCAGCACGCCGCGCAACACCCGGGTCTGGTGGTTGATCTCGGGGTAGCCGAAGACATTGAGCACCGAGCCCGCCGCGCCGGTCTTGGGCTCTGCCGCACCGTAGACCACGCCATCCACGCGCGCATGCAGCATGGCCCCGCTGCACATGGCGCAGGGCTCCAGCGTCACATACAGCGTGCAGCCTTCAAGCCTGTAGTTGCCCAGGGCCTGGGCCGCTTCGCGCAGCGCCAGCATCTCGGCATGGGCCGTGGGGTCCAGCGTGGTCAGCGGGCTGTTGCGGCCGCGGCCTATGACCTGGCCGTCCTTGACCACCACGGCGCCCACGGGCACCTCGCCGTCGGCTGCCGCGAGACGCGCCTGCTGCAAGGCCTGGCGCATGAAGTGCTCATGCCTGGAGTTCTCAGAATTCATAGCTGCATGCGCCTACCCATTAATGGATTGACACATATTCATCGGTGATTCAACGGCCGCCCAGCACCAGCTCCTTGCGCTCGCCCGATTCATAGCCGTAGAGCGTGACGCGTGGATTCACCAGCTCGCCCTGGGAGTCGAACACGATGGTGCCCGTCACACCCTCGTAGCGGGTCTGGCGCAGCTGCGGCAGATAGGCTTCGACCTTGGCCGAGTCGGCACGCAACATGGCCTGGGCCAGCACCATGGTGGCGTCATAGGCATAGGGGCTGTAGACCTGATACTGGCCGGGGAAGCGCTGGTCATACCTGAGCTTCCAGGCCGTGCCGCCGGGCATATTCTCTATGGAGCTGCCGCCCACCACGCAGATCACGTTCTTGAGCGCCGCCGCCTTGGCCGCCATCACGGGCAGGCGTTCCGTGCATTGCGCATCGCCCCCCAGAAATTTGATGTTATTCATGCCCAGCTGCGACATCTGGCGCAGCATGGGGCCGGCCTGGGCGTCCAGGCCGCCGAAGAAGATGGCATCCGGCTTGCGGCTCTTGATGGCCGTGAGCGCGGACTCGAACTGCACGCTCTTGTCGCTGGCGTACTGCTTGTCCACGATCTGCACGTCGCGCGCGCGGGCTGCCGCCTCGAACAGCTTGACTATGCCCTGGCCATAGGCCGTGCGGTCATCGACGATGGCCACGCGCTTGACGCCCTGGTGCTTGACGGCATAGTCGAGCAAGGCTTCCACCATGGCCTGGTCGTTGGCGATCACCCGGAAGGTGTCGTCATAGCCGGCCTCGGTGATCGCCGGGTTGGTGGCCGCCGGGGTGATGTTGGGAATGCCGCAGTCGTTGTAGATTCGGGCCGCCGGCAAGGTGGTGCCTGACTGCAGATGGCCCACCACGGCCGCCACCTTCTTGTCGCAGAACATGCGTGCCAGAGAGGCCGCCTGCCCCGGATCGCTGGCATCGTCGCCGGCCTCCAGCCTCCACAGCACGGTGCGCCCGCCGATCTGCAGCTTGCGGGCATTGAGTTCCTCCACCGCCATGCGCACGCCGTTCTCCTCGTCCTTGCCCAGGGCCGCGATGGGGCCCGATATGGGCCCGCCGTGGGCAATGCGCACGACCAGGGGCTTGTCCGCCTCGGCAGCACTGGCCTGCGTCATGCAGACGGCGGCCAGCGCCAGGGCCAGCGCGTAGGGGATATGACGGGAACGGCTCGGGGCCGCAGGAACAGTCATGGACATGCTTTCTCCTTGATGGGTCCGGAGGCTGTGGTGCAGCCGGTCTCACTGCGCCTGATCGGGCACGGGCCGCTGGGCGCTGAGGGCCGACTCCAGTTGCTGGCGATATTGCTGCTGAACCTGGCGCGCTTGATCGCCCACCTGGCCGGCTTCAGGGGCCTGATTGTGCCCTGTCGGCAAGGCCTGGGTCTGCCGCGCCAGGCTTTCCTGGCCCGCATGCCAGCTTTTCCTGGCCAGCACTCCGACCACGGCCAGCACCACAACCAGGCCGAGCAAGCCCCAAACAGCTCTCATGACGACATCCGGCAACAACGATCCGCGGATTTGAACACGTTTGCGCCGGCCCGCGCCCGCCGCGCAGGCCGTCCGTTACGCGTGCGTCCCCTGATTTACCCGATGTCTCATTTGATGCAGCGCCTGCGCCAGAGCGCGGATGTCCGCGCCTCCATGCAGTTTCTCGAGCCATGCGGCAGGAATGCCGCTGCGGCCCCAGAACGCACCCGCGATCTGCCCGGTGACGGCCGCCGTGGTGTCGGCATCGTCACCCAGATTGGCGGCCTCCAGCACCGCAGCTTCAAAGCCATGATGCTGCGCAAAGCACCACAGCGCCGCTTCCAGGCTGTGCACCACATAGCCCGAGCCGCTGATCTGCTCCCGACTTTTATGCCGCCAGGAACCTCGGGCGATCTCCGCAATCCTGGGGCTCGCAATGCTCAGACCCGACAGATCCAGCACCTGAGCCTTGGTCTGCTCGGCCAGCGCCCGGCTCAGGACCACGGCGAACAATCTACAGGCGTCCAGGCATTCGGCGGCCGCGTGGGTGGTGCGCGAGCTGAGCTCGGCCATCTCCTGCACCCGCTGCTCATCCGCGCCATACAGCATGGCAATAGGCACCAGGCGCATCAGCGATCCGTTGCCCGCCTTGTGCGGGTCCGTGCTGCCGGCCAGGGCCTCGCCGGTACGCAGAAACGCCTGAATCGCCTCCCGCGTAGCCATGCCGATGTCGAAGCAATCGCCGGTAGAACTCCAGTAGCCCCATTGGTACCAGTTGGCATAGCGCGTCATCTGGTCGCGCGGATCGCAGCTCGGCTGGGCGATCAGGCTCTCGGCCAGGCACAGGGCCATGGATGTGTCGTCGGTCCATTGGCCGGGCTTCAAGCCGAACGGGCCGCCACCGACCATATCGGTCAGCGGCGCGAAACTGCCGCGCGGCATGAATTCCACGGTGGTGCCTACGGCATCGCCGCAGGCCAGGCCCAGCAGCGCACCTTCAAAACGGTCCAGCTCGCTCATGACGGCTCTCGCAGCCTGCTGCGCGCGGCCATCAGCGCAAAGCCCAGCAGGTTCTGTCCGCGCCATTTGCGCGGCTGTTCGGCATCGGGGTTGGCCGCGCCCATGCCTATGCCCCAGATGCGGTCAGGCGGGCTGGCTTCCACCAGAATGCGCTCGCCCGTACCCAGCAGGAACTCGCCCATGGCCGGGTTCTGCGTGAACTTGGCGACATTGGCGCGCACCACAATGTCAAAGCGCTCGGCATTCCAGCGCGCCTCATCGAAGTTGCGCACGCTGCGCCCCAGCAGCTTGGCCGCGGCGGGCGATGGCGATGCCAGCACCTGCTGGCGTGCAGCTTCGTCGCCGAACAGACGTGCCTTGCAGGCCATCATGAAATGCTCGGCGGTCGCAAAACGGTCGCCCCCCACCGTGAACGGCGCGTGAAACCACTGGCTCAGACAGCCCTTGCCCACGGAGCCGTCCTTCTCGGGCTGATGACCCCAGAAGCATAAGTACTTGGGCCTATAGCCCTGGTCCAGTTGCAGCAGCAGGTCTGCCACGGAGCGAATTTCGTAATCTCGGTTCATTGTTGTTCTATTCCAATAAAAGAATGGTTTCAGAGGTTCAGCACCGTCCACCCGCATGGCCCATTGCGGGCGGCGCCGCAGCGCCAGGCTCAAACATTTGCAGCACAGGGTCGCGGCCTGGTTCTTATCGTTATTTGATCTGGGCATGGACTCCTGGCTCAGAGCGTCCCTCCCAGCTCGCCCTTGCATTAAGTTGTATTGAGCAACTTATGTAAGTTGTACAATACAACTCATCATTCAAACCGTCAAGCCCCGCCTCATGACCGCTGCACCGCGTCACGCCAAACCGGCACCGGACTTCCCCCGCCCCTATACGACGGTGGACGTGGTGATCTTCACCATTTTTGATAAGGCGCTCAAAGTGCTGCTGGTGCAGCGCCCGGGGCACGAAGATGATCCATTCCCTGGCCTTTGGGCGTTACCAGGCGGCTTTGTGAATGTGGAGCTGGACGCCGATCTCGAAGCCTGCGCAGCCCGCAAGCTACGCGAGAAAACTGGCGTAGCCAGCCCCTATCTGGAGCAGTTGGGCAGCTGGGGCAGCGCCGCCCGCGACCCGCGCGGCTGGTCTGCCACCCATGTGTACTTTGCGCTGCTGCCGGGCCACGACCTGGCTCTGGCCAAGGGCGCCAATGCCGCCGATGTGGACTGGTTCGAGGTGGAC
>JAFAIY010000436.1 GCA_019236485.1 Comamonas sp.
CAGCATCGAGAGCATCTTGCGCCACAGGTCCACGGCGGGCACGCGCTTGAACAGCTTGAGCTCGCCCTTGTCGGCCTTGGTTTCGTAGGCCGTGTAGGCCTTCTCGAAGGCTTCGCCGAACAGATCGTGCAGGTCGGGGCAGTCCGCGGGCGAGAACAGGGTCCACTGGCCTTTTTCCATGACCCGCTTCATGAACAGGTCGGGAATCCAGTTGGCCGTGTTCATGTCGTGGGTGCGGCGGCGGTCGTCGCCGGTGTTCTTGCGCAGCTCGAGAAATTCCTCGATGTCAAGGTGCCAGGATTCCAGGTAGGTGCAGACCGCGCCCTTGCGCTTGCCGCCCTGGTTCACGGCCACGGCCGTGTCGTTGACCACCTTGAGGAAGGGCACCACGCCCTGCGATTCGCCGTTCGTTCCCTTGATGCGCGAGCCCAGGGCGCGCACGCGGGTCCAGTCATTGCCCAGGCCGCCCGCAAACTTGGACAGCAGAGCATTTTCCTTGATGGACTCGTAGATGCCGTCCAGATCGTCGGGCACCGTGGTCAGATAGCAGGAGGACAGCTGCGAGCGCAGCGTGCCGCTGTTGAACAGCGTGGGGGTGGACGACATGAAGTCGAACGAGGACAGCAGCTCGTAGAACTCGATGGCGCGCGCATTGCGGTCCTGCTCGTTCAGCGCCAGGCCCATGGCTACGCGCATGAAGAAGGACTGGGGCAGCTCGATGCGGGTCTTGCGCACGTGCAGGAAGTAGCGGTCGTACAGGGTCTGCAGACCCAGGTAGTCGAACTGCTGGTCGCGCTCGGCCTTCAGGGCCTGGGCCAGGCGGGGCAGGTCGTAGTTCAGCAGCTCGGGGTTGAGCAGCTCGTTGTCCACGCCCTTCTGGATGAAGCCGGGGAAGTAGTCGGCATAGGCGGTCTGCATGTCGGCAGGCGCCACATCGCGACCCATGACTTCGCGCACGATGGTGTGCAGCAGCAGGCGGGCCGTGACATAGGTGTAGTCGGGGTCCTTCTCGATCAGCGTGCGCGCGGCCAGGATGGAGGCCTTGAACACTTCTTCGATAGGCACGCCGTCATACAGATTGCGCAGGGTCTCGGCGACGATGGGCGCGGCCTGGATGTCGGCATTCAGATTGCGGCAGGACGACTCGATCAGCGACTCCAGGCGTTCCTGGTTCAGCGGCACGCGCTGGCCGTTGTCGCTCACATGCAGCACGGGCTTGGCGGCGGAGGCTGCGGCGGCAGCGGCTTCGGCGGCCTTCTTCTGCTCGGCGCGCTCCTGGTTGCGGCGCTCGCGGTACAGCACATAGGCGCGGGCCACGTCCTGGTGGCCGCCGCGCATCAGGCCCAGCTCGACCTGGTCCTGGATGTCCTCGATGTGGAAGGTGCCGCCTTCGGGGCGGGAGCGGCGCAGGGCGCGCACCACGCCTTCGGTCAGCTCATTGACGGTGTCGCGCACGCCGGCCGAGGCAGCACCCTGGGCGCCGCGCACGGCCAGAAAAGCCTTGGTCAGAGCCACGGCGATCTTCTGGGGGGCGAAGGAAACCACGTCACCGCTGCGGCGGATGACCTGGTAGTTATCGGTTTGGGAGGAAGAATCGGCAGCGCCGGTAGACGCGGCAGAAGACAGTGGGCTCAAGGCTTCTTGCATAAGTTTCCTCTGGTTCAACTTGTGGATAGGCAGACAAAGGCCTGCTCTCTGGGCAGGCACTCAAAAACACGATTCGGCGCTTGGGTCTACACACGGTTTGCACAGGGTGTGCACAACTTGTAAACACTAGATATGGGGTCTGGCGCGCTCTGAAACACTACCGGTAGTGTATCGCTCTTCAATCCGGCTGACCTGATGTAACTACTGAAGCGGACATTTCAACGGCTGCTTGACAGATGCAAAACCCGCTTCAAACCCCCGCCAAACAAGGCGTTTGCGGCCATCGCCGGTGCTGGCGGGGAGGTGCGGAAAATTTGTAAAAAAACTGCGTGTTTGATGCAGGCGACATTTGTGGCCAGAACGCTATTGACAGCGCTTTCCCGCGTCTGCAGCCGGCCGGCCCGGTGTCGGGGCACCCATGAAAAAGTGAGCATGCAGCGCTTGCCGGATCCCGTTTGTGATGCACTGCATCATGAGAGGCGCCAATGGCAAGCGTATGACGCTCTGGATTTCGAAGCGCTCAGGCCTTGGCGGGAGGAAATTCCCAGGCCGCGGTGCCGGGCTGTTCGCCCAGCCGCTGCCTGAGCCGGGGCCAGTCAAAGCCCGGCCCCGGGTCCTGCTTGCGCCCCGGGGCAATATCCTCGTGGCCGGCGATATAGCGGATGGCATAGCGGGCGGCGATGGCCGCGCACAGCCGCTGCAGCGCCCGGTATTGCGCGCTCTCGAAGCTCAGGCCTTCCAGGCCTTCGAGCTCCACACCTATGGAGTCGTCGTTGCAGCGCTCGCGTCCGCGCCATTGGCTGATGCCCGCATGCCAGGCCCGGTCGTCGCAGCTGACGAACTGCCAGATCTCGCCCTGGCGGGTGATGAAGAAATGTGCCGAAACCTCCAGCCCGCGAATGCCTTGGTAGTAGGGATGGGCGTCCCAGTCCAGCCGATTGGTGAACAGTTGCTGCACCGCGCCCGTGCCGTACTGACCCGGCGGCAGGCTGATGGAGTGGACGACGAGCAGATCGATCTGCGCGCCCTCGGGGCGAGGGCCGAAGTTGGGCGAAGGCAGCCGGTGCGCCTGCCGCAACCAGCCGGACTCCCAGAGGGCTGCGGCCGCGTCGGGGGAATGCTCAGGTAGGGTCGCCATGGTGTTTGTGGCCTTCCGAGGGCAGGTCTATGCCAAGCCGTTCTATGCGATAGCGGATCTGGCGCAGGCTGATGCCCAGCCGCGCCGCCGTGGCCGTGCGGTTGAAGCCGTTGTCCTGCAGGGCGCGGATCAGAATCTCGCGCTCCTGCTCATCCAGCCAGCCCTGCAGGTCTTCGGGCAGGATGGCCGGTGTGGCCGCCGGCAGGGGCGGCGGCGGGGCCGGCGTCAGCGAGGCCGAGACCGGTAGTTCGGCGCCGCTCGGGAAAGAGGTGGGCGGAATGCGCAGCGGCCCCTCGTCGCCCAGCGCAATCGCGCGGTGCAGCACGTTCTCGAGTTCGCGCACATTGCCGGGCAGGGACAGCTGTGCGATCTGACCCAGGCTGATGGCGTCCAGCTCGGGGCTGGGCAGGCCGGATTCATGGGCCAGCTTGCGCAGCAGGGCCTGGCACAGGGCGGGCAGGTCCTCGCGGCGCTCGCGCAGCGACGGCAGCGTGATCTCGATCACGTTGAGGCGGTAGTACAGATCCTGGCGGAAGCTGCCGCCTTGCACCTCGGCCGCGAGGTCGCGATGGGTGGCGCTGACGATGCGCACATCCACGGCCTCTTCCTGGGTGCTGCCCAGGGGGCGGATCTTGCGCTCCTGAATGGCGCGCAGCAGCTTGGCCTGCATGGCCAGCGGCAGATCGCCGATCTCGTCGAGAAACAGCGTGCCACCCTGGGCGGCCTGGAAGTAGCCGGGCCGGTCCTGTGTGGCACCGGTATACGAGCCCTTGCGCGCGCCGAAGAACTCGGCCTCCAGCAGGTTCTCGGGAATCGCGCCGCAGTTGACGGCGACCAGCGGACCCTGGGCGCGCTGGCTGCAGGCATGCAGGGCGCGGGCTACCAGCTCCTTGCCCGTGCCCGACTCCCCGTGCACCAGCACCGGAGCCATGCCCTTGGCGACCTTGGCGATGCGCTGCTTGACGGCCTGCATGGGGGGCGAGCTGCCGACCAGGGCCTGCAGCGCCGTTTCGTCCTGCGGCAGGCCGGCGGCCGAGCCTAGCGCACTGGCCGCAAACGATGCGGGGGCGCAGCCCGGCGCGGGCACGGCGCCTATGCCCTGGATGGCCGAGGCCACGACCTGGCGGAACTGCTTCAGATCCACGGGCTTGGTCAGATAGTCGAAAGCTCCGGTGCGCAGGGCCTCGACCGCATTCTCGGCCGAGCCATAGGCGGTCATGACTATGCAGCGCTCGGGCCGGGACTGGTCGCGCAGCTGCAGCAGCAGCTCCATGCCCATGCCGTCGGGCAGGCGCATATCGGTGATCACCACATCGAAGCGCTGGCCTTGCAGTTGCTCCCTGGCCTGCTGAACCGAGCCCGCGGTTTCCACGCGATAGCCCTCGCGCAGCAGGGTCAGCTCGTAGAGCGTGCGCAGATCGGGCTCGTCATCGACCACCAGAATGGCGGCCGCGGTGGATGTTGTGGGCAGGGAGTTCACGAGGCTTACACCATGATCGAATCAAACAGGGAGCGGTCCATGGGCGTGGACGGGGCGTGGCGCAGGCTCACGATGAAGGCATTGCCGTCAACGCCGCGGCGGGCCAGGCGCCGGTAGCTGATGGTGGCCTCATAGCGCTGGCACAGCTCCCGGCAGATATACAGGCCCAGGCCGCTGGAGCGGCTTTGCGATGAAAAGAAAGGCTCGAACAGATGGCGCTGCACGCTGGACTCCAGCGGCGCGCCGTCGCTCCAGACCATGAACCAGCTCATATCGCGCCGTGCGAGCTCTGGCAGCAGCGCTGCGTCGGGGCCATGGCCGCTGATCAGTTGCAGGCTGGAGGTCTCATCGGCACGGCTGCGATGGCGCTGGGCATTGTCCAGCAGATTGATCAGCACCCGGCGCAGATGCTCCTCGTCGAACAGGATATGGCGCGCCGGAGCGTTGAGCTGCAGCAAAAGACGGCGGGGTGGGTTGGCCTGGTTCTGCCATTCCTGGCCGATCAGCGCCAGCAGGGCGTCTAGGGCCAGGGCCTGGCCCTGTGCATCATGGCCTTGCTGCACGCGCGCGATGTTGAGGATTTCCTCGGCGATGCGGGCCAGCCGGTCTGCGTTCTGGCCCACGATGCGGCATAGCTGCTGCTGGGTGGACTGGCTGCTCAGGTCCTCGGCCAGCAGCGCATTGGCCTGGGTGATGGCGGCCAGGGGGTTGCGGATCTCATGGGCCACGGCGGCCGACATACGGCCCATGGAGGCCAGCTTTTCCGTGCGCAGCTGGGCTTCCATTTCCCGCAGATCGTGCAGAAACATCACGCACAGGCAGTGGCGGGCTTCGGCGCCGGGCTCCACATCCAGATAGGGGGCCGCGACCTCGGTGATGCGCGTGCGCACATGCAGGCCGGTGCGCCCGCTCTGGGGCGTGGCCTGCAGATGCAGCGTGACCGACAGTGGCCGGGCATGGGTAAAGCTGGCGTGGGCCGCTTCGGCCAGGGGCTCCCACCAGGAATAGGTTTGCAGCGAGAAAGACTGGCTGTGATTGGACGGCAGACCCAGCAGCTGCAGGGCCGCGGGGTTGGCCTGTTGCACCTGCAGGCTGGAATCGATCACCAGCACGCCGTCGGACAGGTGGTTGATGACCAGGGTGTTGACCTGCTCCTGCGTCTGGGTGCGCAGGCGGTTGAAGAGGGCCGTGGCGCGCTCGCGCCGCACGCGCTTGGCCAGTTCGTGGGTCAGAAAGGCCACGCAGAAATAGCCGGCACAGGCAAAAGCCGTCTGATAGTAGGCCTGGGTGGCGTCGCCCTGGCCATGGGCCTGCTGCCAGGAGACCACGGCCAGCATCAGCAGGGTGATGCTGGCCGTGGTGCCGAAGGCCAGCAGCAGGCTGCCCAGAGCCGAGGAGATCAGGATGGGTATCGCCAGCAGCGCCGTATAGTTCAGGGCGCCGGTCTGCAGGATCTGCAGCAGAAAGATGGCAGCGATGTCCACGCCGATCACGGGCAGCCACTGCATGCCGGCCTGGGGCGCGGGCAGGTGGCGGCTCGCCGTCAGCCTGAGCACCACCGTCAGCACCAGATAGCCTAGGCAGACCAGCCAGACCAGTGAGGAGCCCGTGTTCTGCAATTGCTGGCTCAGCGTCTGCAGCAGCACCAGGGCCATGGCCAGCAGAATGCGGCCGCTCAGAAACGCCTGCCACAGGCGGATGAAAGGGGCGTTGAGGCTGGCATCGGCCTGGCGGCTGATGGCCGCCTCCAGCGGGATCGCCGTGTGCTGCCAGAGGGGCGCGGGCTCTGCCATGGTGTTCAGTGCGCCGAATCCGCGCGGGCCGCGGCCTGGCGGTGCTCGGGGCTGCAGAAGAACAGGCCGGCGCCATCGCTCACCGCCTCCGCCTGGGGCAGGTGCAGGCCGCAGTGCGCGCAGGCCACCATGGTCTGGGGCTTGTTCAGCGGTGCCGGGGTCGGGCGGCGAGCCTCGGTTTCGGCACGGCGCTTGCCGCGCCAGATGCCGAAGGCGATCACCAGCACCAGCAGAACCAGCAGGTATTTCATGCGGCACGCCCCAGCAGCACTTCCACCACGAAGCGCGAGCCCACATAGGCCAGCAGCAGCAGGATGGCGCCGATATACAGCACGCGCACGGCGCTGTGGCCGCGCCAGCCAAAGCGCTTGCGGCCAAACAGCAGGATGGCGAAAGCGATCCAGGACAGCAGCGAGAACACGGACTTGTGATTCCAGACCCAGGCCTTGCCATAGAGCTGTTCGCCGAACAGCCAGCCCGCGGCCAGCGTGGCGGTGAGCAGCAGAAAGCCTGCGCCCACGAAGCGGAAGGTCAGGCGCTCCAGCGTCAGCAGCGGCAGGCCGCCGTCATCGGTGCCCAGGCGCATCTGGCGCTCGGCATGGCTCATCAGCGCCGCATGCACCACGGCCGCGGCAAACAGGCCGTAGGAGGCAATGCCCAGGGCCAGATGCAGCGGCAGCCAGGGAGAGGCGTCCACATGCAGCGGCGTGCCCGGAAAAATCACGGGCAGCAGCACGGCCAGGCTGCCCATGATGGACAGCGGCCAGCGCGAGCGCAGCTGGGGATAGAGCTGCTGCTCCACCACATACACCGTCAGCACCAGCCAGGCCGTGATGGACAGGGCCGGAGCGAAGCCAAAGCGCGGCAATTCGCCGAGCAGGCCCCAGGCCAGAGTGAGCGCATGCAGGGCCCAGGCCAGGCGCAGGCAGCGGCGGGCGCCGGTTTCCTGCAGGCGCTGGGCCGCAAGAGCGGGTATCGCATAGGCAATGGCTGCCGCAATGGCCAGAATCCAGCTGATGCTGCTGGCAGCGGTAAGCGGTTGGGAGAGCATGCTTTCTATGATAGTGCGGCCGGCCGCCACTCGCCTTTTCGTTGGTGCCAATCCTGCGGTCCGGGGACGCTGCAATGCGGGTGGCCGTCATTCGGGCCCGGTTTGCGCCCGGCCGTCATCGCCGGGCAAGGCAGGCGCAGGGGGCTGCGGGTAAAATGGCGGCTTCGCGCGACCGCGCCTGCCCCGGTAATGGACTGCCCGGGCGATTCCATGCGGGTTGCGCGGCCGCCGGAGCATGCTGGCGGTGTCCAGCCCTGTCTGTCCACAACTCTCGAATGCTTTTTGCCTATGGCCTCCGCACTCACCGATAAACTCTCGCGCCTTGTCAAGGAGATGCGCGGCCAGGCCCGCATCACCGAATCCAATGTGCAGGACATGCTGCGCGAGGTGCGCATGGCTCTGCTCGAAGCCGACGTGGCCCTGCCCGTGGTGCGCGACTTCATTGCGCGCGTCAAGGAAAAAGCCCTGGGCCAGGAGGTCATCAGCTCGCTGCAGCCGGGCCAGGTGCTGGTGTCCATCGTCAACAAGGAGCTGGCCGCCACCATGGGCGAGGGCGTGGCCGACATCAACCTCAATGCGCAGCCGCCGGCCGTGATCCTGATGGCCGGCCTGCAGGGCGCGGGCAAGACCACGACAACGGCCAAGCTGGCCAAGCATCTGATCGAAAAGCGCAAGAAAAAGGTGCTGACCGTCTCTGGCGACGTGTATCGCCCGGCCGCCATCGAGCAGCTCAAGACCGTGACGGCCCAGGCAGGCGCCGAATGGTTCCCGTCCACGCCCGACCAGAAGCCCCACGATATCGCCGTGGCCGCGATCGACTACGCCAAGAAGCATTTCTTCGACGTGCTGCTGGTGGACACGGCCGGCCGCCTGGCCATCGACGAGCTGCTGATGGCCGAGATCAAGGATTTGCACGCCACGCTCAAGCCCGTCGAAACCCTGTTCGTGGTCGATGCCATGCAGGGCCAGGATGCGGTCAACACGGCCAAGGCCTTCAAGGAAGCGCTGCCGCTGACCGGTATCGTGTTGACCAAGCTCGACGGCGATTCGCGCGGCGGTGCGGCACTGTCCGTGCGCCAGATCACGGGCGCGCCCATCAAGTTCGCGGGCGTCTCGGAAAAGATCGACGGCCTGGAAGTCTTTGATGCCGACCGCCACGCACAGCGCGTGCTGGGCATGGGCGACATCGTGGCCCTGGTCGAGCAGGTCACCAAGGGCGTGGACATGGAAGCCGCGCAGAAGATGGCCGAGAAGCTCAAGAGCGGCGACGGCTTCGACCTCAACGACTTCCTGGCCCAGCTGCAGCAGATGAAGCAGATGGGCGGTCTGTCCACGCTGATGGACAAGCTGCCCGCCGAGCTCGCGGGCAAGGCCGGATCGGTGGACATGGACAAGGCCGAGCGCGAGATCAAGCGCAAGGAAGGCATCATCTGCTCCATGACGCTCAAGGAGCGCAAGAAGCCTGAAATCATCAAGGCCACGCGCAAGAAGCGCATTGCCGACGGCGCCGGCGTCCAGGTCCAGGAGGTCAACCGCCTGCTCAAGGAGTTCGAGCAGATGCAGACCATGATGAAGAAGTTCAAAGGCGGCGGCCTGATGAAGATGATGAAGAAGATGGGCGGCATGAAGGGTATGAAAGGCATGATGGGCGGCGGCATGCCCAAGCTGCCGTTCTGATCACCCCCCTGAGCCGCTGCGCGGCTTCCCTCAGGGGACGACGCCATCGCCGCGAGGCGGCTCTTGCTCGGCGTCTCTGAGTTGGGGCATGCCTTGTTTGGTGCTGCTACCTTTTAAAAAGTGAGCTGCTGGCGCTTGGTCTCTCTTGATAGTGGATGGTTTTGCCTTCCAAATCATGGGTTGATAGGTGCTGGTAGCTCACTTTTTTTGTAAAGATCGCCCGCAAATACTGGAGCCGGGCGCCGCTTTCTGAGAACATGCTGCACCATGAAAGTACAAGCTTGGACTTCCATGGGCGCGGTGCCGCCCGCCGATGCGGGCCGCCGCAGCTGCGCGCTGATGCTGGCCGGCTCCCTGATGGCGGCGCTGGCCGGCTGTTCCACCACCTCGGGCAGGCCCAGGCCTGCGGCCCAGGGCGGCGGCGCCAGGGCCGTGAACCCGCTGAATCTGCCCGACGATCTGCGCGAAGGCATGCTGGCGCGCACCATGCTGGTGGTCAACACGCCTTATACCTATGGCGGCAACTCACCCGAGGGCGGTTTCGACTGCAGCGGCCTGATCCAGTGGGCCGTGGGCGGCATCACAGAAGCACGCCTGCCGCGCACCACATCGCAATGGGCCCAGGCCAGCAACCCGGTGGGCGGGCGCGAGCCGCTGCGCGGCGACTTCGTGTTCTTCAACACCCTGGGCGGAAACTATTCGCATATGGGGATTTTTGTGGGCAACGGCCAGTTCGTGCATGCGCCGTCCAGCGGCGGCACGGTGCAGCGCGTACGCATGGACAACGTCTATTTCGCCAAGCGCTTTACCGAGGCGCGCAGCATCTTTGCCTAACTGAGTCTGCCGCGGCTAGTCGACGCCGGCCGTTGCCTGCCGCGCCGGCGGAAAGTGGCTTGCGGCATCCTGGGCCGACATGGGCTTGCCGAACAGATAGCCCTGGAAGGCGCTGCAGCCATGCTGCAGCAGAAAGTCGAACTGGGCCTTGTTTTCCACCCCCTCGGCCACGACCTGCAGGCCCAGGGTGCGCGCCAGGGTCAGTATGGTGGTGGTGATGGCGGCGTCTTCCCGGCTGCCGGGCAGGCCTTGGACGAAGGAGCGATCCACCTTGAGTTGGTCCAGGGGCAGGCGCTTGAGATAGGACAGCGAGGAGTAGCCGGTGCCGAAGTCGTCCAGCGCGAACTGCACGCCCATGGCCCGCAGCGACTGCATCTTGAGAATGCTTTTCTCGATATCCGTGAGAAACATGCTCTCCGTCAGCTCCAGGCGCAGCAGGCCGGGGTTGATTCCGCTGCCTTCGATCACGCTTTGCACGCGGGCCGCAAAAGCCGGATCCAGAAACTGTCGCGCGCTGACATTGACCGCCACCGTCCAGTGGGCCGTGGCCGGGGAGCGGCTCCAGTGCGTCAGCTGTTCGCAGGCGGCGCGCAGCACCCACTGGCCCAGGGACAGGATCAGCCCGCTTTCTTCGGCCAGCTTGATGAAGGCCGCCGGCGCCAGCAGGCCGCGCGTGGGATGCTGCCAGCGTATCAAGGCCTCCCAGTCCTGGGGCTGCTGCAGAGGGCTGACCACGGGCTGGTAGAGCAGGTGGAACTCATCGCGCTGGATGGCTAGGCGCAGGTCGTCGATCAGCCCGGTCTGGCTCAGTATCGAGGCCTGCAGCGTGGGGTCGAAGACGCAGACATTGTTGCGGCCTCTCTCCTTGGCCTGATACAGCGCCATATCGGCCCGCTTCATGAGTTCTTCGGTGCCGTCGCTGCTGCCGTCGAACAGCAGCAGGCCCACGCTGAGCGTGGAAGGCACGAGCAGGCCGCCGAGATCGAAGGTCGAACCCAGAGACTCGCGCAGCCTCTCGGCCATGGCATAGGCATGGACCGAGGCCTGGGCCGGGTCGGTATCGAGCTCGTTGAGCAAGATCACGAACTCATCGCCGCCCACGCGCGCCACGGTGTCGGTTTCGCGCACGCAGGCCTGCAGCCGCCGCGCGATCTGGCACAGCAAGGCGTCGCCCTGGCTGTGGCCGAACCTGTCGTTCACGTCCTTGAAATTGTCCAGATCCAGCAGCATGAGCGCGCCGTGGCGCTGGCTGCGCCTGGAGCTGGCTAGGGTGCGCTGCAGATGCTCGGCCAGCAGGACCCGGTTGGCCAGTCCCGTGAGCGCATCGTGCAGGGCCAGGTGCAGGGCCTGCTCCTCGGCCCGCTTGCGCTGGGTGATGTCGGCGCGGATGGCGATGTATTGCTCGGGCCGGCCGTCCGGCCCCAGCAGCGGAACAATCGTGGTCTGTACCCAGTACAGCGCGCCGTTCTTGGCGCGGTTGCAGATTTCGCCGTTCCAGATATGGCCCGAGGAAATGGTCTTCCACAGCTGCAGGAAGAAGCTCCTGGGGTGGGTGCCCGAGTTGACGATGCTGTGGGTGCGGCCTATCAGCTCGTCGAACGAATAGCGGGAAATCTCGCAGAATTTTTCATTGACCTGGGTGATGACGCCGCGCGCATCGGTCACGGCCACGATGGCGTGCGCATTCAAGGCGGTCTTGAGGTCCGCGAGTTCCTTGAGGGCCAGGGCCAGCCGCTGATCGGCCGATGCAGGCTCGCCTTGCTGCGAGTCGCTGCAGTGATTGGTAACCGCCTGTGTGCTTTGCATCATGCGCACCTCCAGCTTTTCTCGCTACGCTGTTTCTGAGCCTGGTTCTGCCGACGTTTCTCCGCAATCGCTATTGATCACAATTTTTACGTTTGTCATTCAACCCTTTTTTCAACACTGCTATTGAAAAGGGAAAAGGCCAAAAAGCCGGCCGCGGCCGGCGTCCTCAGCGCGCTGCGTCCGGTGCGGGCAGCAGCGGCTGCTCCCAGGCCATCGCCTGCCAGGGGTGTTCCGGCTGGCTCACCCACTGCGCGACCTCCTCGGCGCTGACGGCCTTGCCCAGCATATCGGCGCGGCCCTGGGCCAGCCACTGCAAACGGCCCTGGGCATAGGCCGTGCCGAACTCCTGCCAGCTGCCAAAGCATTGCTGGGCGCGGCTGGCGTTGAGCAGCAGCACCTGCTGCTGCAGCTCCTCCTGCAGCCAGCCCAGCATGAAGGCGCAGCGCACATAGAAGGCCGTGCGCGCGCAGGCAAACGCCATGGCCGCGCGCGGCTCGTCGCCGGGCTGGGGTTTTTGCAGGTCCTGCATGAACCAGCGCTGGCGCAGCAGATCGGGCAACTGCCCGGCGATGCTGGCATCGTCCAGGTCGGTGCGCATGCCCAGATGGTGCAACACCATGGGCCGCAGCTGGGCCGTCAGCGCCTCGTCGGCGCCCGAGAGCTGGCTGTCGGCAAAGCCGCCCTGGATGCTGTGGAAGGCCATGGGGTGGGCCAGGGCCAGGGCCCAGTTCAGCGCCTCGCTGCCCGTGCTGTAGCTGGAGACATCGCCGCGGCGCCGGGCCTCCTTGACCTCGCGCCAGTTCTTGCGGATCACCCAGAACATGCCCAGCAGGGCCAGGCTGCCCAGCAGCCAGTGGATGCGCATCAGTCCGTAGATCAGGCCGAAGGGCAGCAGCACGATGATGATGGACTTGATCATGCGCCAGCCCTCCCGCGCTTTCTGGCCAGGTCCAGGGTCTGCTGCAGCGCGGCCGTCTTGGGCATGCGCTCCAGCACCTCGGGGTCCAGCGAGTCCTTGCGCGCGGCCACCATCCATTGCATCAGTGCGGACTGCAGATCGAGCTGCGGCAGCAGGCGCGGGTGCTGCTGCATCAGCCACAGCTGCTCGGCATCGGTCCGCATCTCCTGCACCGCGCACCAGGGCGCCAGCTCCGGGTTGGCCTGCAGCATGGCAGCCGGGCGGCGCACAATGCCCATGGCCAGAGCATCCTCGGGCACGGCGTCGTTGAGGGGCAGGTGGTTGAGCAGGGCCACGACATCGGGCACATAGCGCGCAATCGGCGGGCGGTTCTGCTTGCCCTTGATCTGCTCGACCTGCAGCGAGCCGTCGCTCTGCACCAGGGCATTGACGGTGATGCGCGGCTGGGCCGTGCCCGTGCGGTAGCTGAACAGCCGCATCCTGCCGCTTTCCAGCCCCTCGGCGTAATGCTCGCCATAGCCGCCGGCCAGGCTTTTGCGGTCCGCGAACTGGCCCACGCAGTGGCCCATCATCTGGCTCTCGTAGGCCATTTCCTGGCGCAGCCCGGGGCTCTGGCCATCGAACTCGACAAAAGTGCCGAGCTGGCCGCGCAGCATGCCGTGCACCGCGTTCTTACAGTGCTCCACCCAGCCGCTGCTCTGCTTTTTCTCGAAAGCCAGATGCTCCAGCGTCCAGCGCGCCAGCGCCTGCGGGCAGTTCACGCGCTGGAGCTTGCCCTCCAGCGAGGTGCCCTTGCGCGTGGACAGAAACTCCACCAGCCGGCTCTCCAGCGCCAGCAAGGCCGCCGACTCGGGCTGCACCCACCAGAGGTCGGGCAGGTTCAAGCCCGCTTTCTGGCGCGCCAGCCGCTCCAGCGCCCAGGCCGGCGGCTCGGCGCGGCCCAGCAGCTGCTGCAGCTGGGCTTCGTCGGCAATGCGCTGCACCTGGGGCGCCTCGGCCTGCAGATTGCCCACCACATGGCGGTAGAAGTGATTGCCCAGCCAGGCGGCCACCTCGGCCGCATCGCCGCGTGCGGCGCTGCGGGCCTGGATGCTGGCCTTGATGGCGGGGGCGTTGACGACATCGCGGGCCTTGTAGGCACTGGCCGCGGCCGGGTGCAGCACGGCGGACTGGCTCACCAGAATTTCCACCAGGGCTTGCGGCCCGCAGTCGTTGCAGAAGCGTCGCGCTCGGCCAGCTTGCTCTCGGCACGGGCCAGGCCGTCGTGCGCCATGCGGCGCTCGTCCTCGTTGTCGTGCTTGCACAGGCGGCTCGCGGCCTCCTTGTGCATGGCGACCGATTCCTCGAGCAGCTCGGGATAGGCCTCCAGCGCGCAGCCCAGGCGGCGCAGCGCATAGCATTCCTTGAGCTCGCGCACCTCCTGCTGGTGGGCGCGCAGGCGCGGCAGCACCAGCTCGGGCTGGGTGGCCGAGAAGAAGTCCAGCATGGACATCAGGGCCGCGAGGTAGTCGCGGCGGTTGTCGCGCTGCTCCCCTGGGCTGAGCTCGCCAAACCACTGGTCCAGGCGCTCCAGCCAGATGCTGATCTCGGTGTCGCGGTCGAGCTTGTACAGCGACATGGCGACGATGGAGAAATAGCTCGCCGGCTCGTGGCGGCCGTAGCCGTGGTTGAGCACGAAATGCCACAGGCGCTCGGCCTCGGCCACGATCTGGGCGTCGTCGTCCTTGCCTATGGCGCACCACAGCAGTCCGTCCTGGTGCTCGGCGAACGGGCTGCTGCTCAGGCCCTTGCGGTGCAGCTCCGCGGCTTCGTCGTAACGCTTCAGAAAGCGGTACTTGATGCCCAGGTTGTTGCAGAGCATGGAGTACACATGCAGGTCCGCGTCCTTGAAGCGGCCCTGGCCCGTGGCCCAGAAATGTTCGAAGCGGCGCAGGCCTTCCTCGTAGTAGTGCCGCACCAGCGGCTCGCGCAGCTCGTCGGCGGGCACTTTCTTCTTGTGGCCCATGAGTATCGCCAGATCGTCGGCGTCGTCCAGCACCACGCCGGCTCCATAGCACCAGTGGCCGCCATGCGCCTCGGGGATGGGACGGGCCAGCGCTTCCTCCAGCGGCAGGGCCGCAAAGCGCGCGGCCCAGAGCGCGGGCAGCTTGGCGCTGTCGGCGAACTCGGGGTGCTGGCCCACGGACTGCTCCAGCAGCGGCAAGGCCTTGTCCATCTGGCGCTCTTGCGCCAGGCGCATGCCCTCCAGCAGCGCCAGCACCGGATGGCTGGGACGTACCGCGCGCACCAGGTCCAGATAATGGTCGGCAGGCTGCGGAGGCATTTCCTCCTCGGCCAGCAGATAGCTCATATCGTCATCCAGCCGCGCGCAGGCCAGAACCAGCGCCCAGGTCACGGCGCGCTCGGGGTCGCTTTCATAGCGCTGCTGGGCCAGCTTGCAGGCGCTCACACTGGAGACGGGGCGCGCATGCAACACGCTTTCCAGCGCCAGCGCGGCGGCCTCGTCGAAACGGCCGGCCTGCACCAGCCAGTCCAGCTGGATCGCGCTGAAGGAGTCGCCCTCGTCGTGCACCAGGCCGAAGCGCCCCTGGTTGCCGAGCTGCAGCGCGGCCTCCAACTGACCGGCCAGCGCACAGGCCTGGGCCTGCAGGCGCACGATCCTGACCTTGCGGTGCATCTTCACGGCCTGGGACGGGGCCGGGACTTCGGTGCGGCTCAGCCGCTGCTCGCAGGCCATGAGCAGGGACGGCAGGCTTTGCGGCGCCAGGGGCAGGGCGCGCGCGGCCAGGGCCATCCAGCGCTCGAAGTCCACGTCCTGGTCGGGCGCGGCATCGCGCAAGGTGTTGACGGCCGCCTGCACCATGGCCGAGACATGGGCCGCGTCGTCGCCGTTCTGCGCGAGCTCGGCCTTTTTCAGGCAGACCATGGCATCCAGATAGGCGTCGTCCTCGGCCAGGTCGGGGTTGGCTCGCTGCTGCGCGCGGTGCATGTCCAGGCCTCTGGCGGCCAGGTCCCAGGCCTGCAGCTCGCGGGCCATCCATTGCCAGCCGTTCCAGTAGCCGTCGGGGTCTATGTCCTCGGGCAGGCGGGAGATGGCTTGCGCGGCCGGCAGCAGCAGCTCGGTCGCCGCCGCACGGTCCAGGTCGGTGCGGCTCTGGATATCGCTGAGCGCCAGGCGCAGCGCCGCATCGGCGGGCGGGTTGGCCTCGGGCAGCAGCACGCGGGCGCGATGCTGCTGCAGCAGCGCATTGGCCGTGCCGGGGCTTTCCAGCAGCAGCCAGAAGTCGTGCAGGCGCTCGAGCTCGTAGGCGGTGGCGGGGGCAAAGCTCTGCTGCTCCATCAGCTCCACGGCCGCGGCGACCCGGTCTTCGCGGCTGATGGCACTGGGCTGCTCGTCGTCTTCGTCGTGCAGCAGCTCATGGGTCTGATCGAGAAAAGCGTGCAGGGCATCGCCCTGCAGGGCGGCAGTTTGGTTCATGGCGTCCAGATATCAATCCGAGGCAGCTTGGCCCCAACAGCCTGCCATCCTAGCCGCTGGGTTCATGTCTATATCAATCTGTCGATGCTTTCACATCCTGTTACCGTGAAGTGACTGCCAACCTCTGGTAATGGAAAAAAGCCCGCCGGGATCTGCATTCCGGCGGGCTTGCGTGAGGGAGAGCAGCAGACGGCGCTCAGTCCTTGAGCAGCACTTCGCCGCGCAGCGTATAGGCCTTGGCCTCGGTGATCTTCACGTCGATGAGCTGGCCGATCAGGCGCTCCTGTTTCCCGTGCGCGGGGAAGTTGACCACGCGGTTGCACTCGGTGCGGCCCATGAGTTCGCTGCCGTCGCGCTTGGAAACGCCCTCGACCAGCAGGCGCTGCACCGTGCCCACGCGCTCCTCGCTGATCTCCTTGATGTTGTTGTTGATCACGGCCTGCAGCTCCTGCAGGCGGCGCAGCTTGACCTCGTGCGGCGTGTCGTCGGGCAGATTGGCGGCCGGCGTGCCGGGGCGCGGGCTGAAGATGAAGCTGAAGCTGTTGTCGAAGCGCACGTCGTGGATCAGCTTCATCATCTTCTGGAAGTCTTCCTCGGTCTCGCCGGGGAAGCCCACGATGAAGTCGCTGCTCATGGCCAGATCGGGGCGGATGGCGCGCAGCTTGCGGATGGTGCTCTTGTATTCCATGGCCGTGTAGCCGCGCTTCATGGCCATGAGGATCTTGTCGCTGCCGTGCTGCACGGGCAGGTGCAGGTGGCTGACCAGCTTGGGGATCTTGGCGTAGGCCTCGATCAATCGCGGCGTGAACTCGTTGGGGTGGCTGGTGGTGTAGCGTATGCGCTCTATGCCGGGGATCTCGGCCACGTATTCGAGCAGCAGCGCAAAGTCGGCGATCTCGGCCGTGTCGCCCATCTTGCCCAGATAGGCATTCACGTTCTGGCCCAGCAGCGTGATTTCCTTCACGCCCTGCTCGGCCAGGCCCGCGACCTCGACCAGCACGTCCTCGAACGGACGGCTGACTTCCTCGCCGCGCGTATAGGGCACGACGCAGTAGCTGCAGTACTTGCTGCAGCCTTCCATGATGGAGACAAAGGCCGAGGCGCCCTCGACGCGAGCGGGTGGCAGGTGGTCGAACTTCTCGATCTCGGGGAAGGAAATATCCACCTGAGGCTTGGCCTTGGCTGCGCGCTGGTTCAGCAGCTCGGGCAGGCGGTGCAGGGTCTGGGGGCCGAAGACCACGTCCACAAACGGCGCGCGCTTGATGATCTCCTCGCCTTCCTGGCTGGCCACGCAGCCGCCCACGCCGATGAGCACGCCCTTGTCCTTGAGGTGCTTGATGCGGCCCAGGTCGGAGAACACCTTCTCCTGCGCCTTCTCGCGCACCGAACAGGTGTTGAACAGGATCAGATCGGCTTCTTCCACGTCCTGCGTGGGCTCGTAGCCCTGGGCCGCGCCCAGCACGTCGGCCATCTTGTCCGAGTCGTACTCGTTCATCTGGCAGCCAAAGGTTTTGATAAAGACTTTTTTGCTCATGGGGCGCTCTTGTCAGTGGTGGGGCTTGCAGCGGTTGCAAGCACAAAGTCATAGCTGCTGGCGCTGGTCAGACTTTGGTTTAAATAGGGGAAAGCATTGAAGTGCTTGCGCATCATGCGCAAGCAGCTTTGAAATCCATAGCGGATGCGCTGGCCGAACTCAGCTGCCAAAGACGCGCTGCAGCAGGGTGCGCGGCTGGATGGGCTTGTACTTCTCGATCTCGGCGGGGGTCAGAATCCAGGCCGTGTGCAGGCCCTGGGTCTGCGGCTCGATCACATAGCCGACCAGCATCTTCTGGCCCGCGTAATTGCTGGCAAAGACCAGGCTGCGCTCCTGGCTGAACAAACGAAAGCCCGGCGTGGTGCGCACGGGGCTGCCGTTGATGGCGACCTCGGGGAAGTTGGTGACGCTCAGCTCGCCAAACTGGGCCGTGGGCGGAAAATTGCGCGGCTCGTCCGAGGGCAGGCCTTGGGCAAAGGCCGTCAGGCCGGCGCCGGCGGCCGCGACCAGCAGGGTCGTGGCGAACAGGCGGCGGCTGAGGGGGGAGATGGTGCAGCGGTTCATGGTGTATATCCAGGGGCTGGAGCCCGGATTCTACGAACTTCTCTGCGGGCGACCAAGGCGCTGGGGCATTGCGTTTCCAGGCCCGGCCTTGGCGCAGGCCGGCGGCTTCTAGGCCCCCGGATCTTCCGGCAGGCGATTGCCGCAATGCGGGCAATAGCAGAACCGGTAGCGTTTCTCCGCCAAGGCTTTTTCCTGCTGCTCGCGGATGAGCTTGAGCACGATGTCCTGGGTCTGCTCCGAGGTCAGGCCCACCTGCAGGCGAATCTCCTCGATCTGCGCGCGGTCGCTGAGCAGATCGATCTCATGGCTGTGCAAAAGCTCCTGGAACTTGAGCTCGATTTCCCGCTTCCGGACCGCGAGCTCATTGGCAATACCCGTGGCCAAAATACCTGCGGGCAAGGCCGCCAGGCCCAGGCCGAGTATGGTGATGATGGCGCCCAGCGCGCGTCCCAACGGCGTGATCGGCGTCACATCGCCATAGCCTACGGTGGTCAGCGTCACCACGGCCCACCACATCGACGCGGGAATCGAGCTGTAGACTTCGGGCTGGGCCTGGTTCTCGACGATATACACCCCGGCCGCGGCCATCACGATCAGGATGCTCAGAATGAACAGAACGGCCTGGAAAGAGCCTTTTTCCCGCTCCATCACGCGCAGCAGCATCTGCAGCGAGGTGAAATAGCGGGTCAGCTTGAGCAGCCGCAGCAAGCGCAGGATTCTCAGGAATCGGAGATCGATATGCACCCAGAAATTGATATAGGCGGGCAGTATCGCCAGTAAATCGATGATGGCGCCGCCGCTGGTAATCCATTGCCAGCGCGTCTTCCACACGCTCTGCGCGGGATTGGCCTCGGCCACGCACCAGAAGCGCAGCACATATTCGGCCGTGAAAATCGCGATGGAGAGGTTTTCGAAAATATCGAAAAACGATTGATGCGATTTATAGATATCGTTGACCGACTCCAGCAGCACCGCCAGCACATTGCCGATGATCAGAGCGATCAACAGATAATTGATGCACTTGCTCGGCCGTGTTTCGTTTTTCTCGTCATGCAGATAATCGTAGAAAAATTTTCTTAACGAAAACCAGGTCTTGCCAAGCATCATTGCATTTTCTAAAAATTGCGCTAAATCAAGTCGGGCGATAGCGGATGGCCTCAATCAGGGCGCCATGGCGCTAGATAACGGGCGCCGGGGCGTTTCAGGTTATTAATGGGGGCCGCCGCGGCAATCCATGGCAGTGATT
The DNA here is from genome assembly GCA_019236485.1 of Comamonas sp. Taxonomy (GTDB): domain Bacteria; phylum Pseudomonadota; class Gammaproteobacteria; order Burkholderiales; family Burkholderiaceae_C; genus Comamonas. The sequence continues at coordinate 19,168 of JAFAIY010000436.1, forward strand.
TTCTCGGGTCGCCCGAAGTCCATCAGATGCGCCCGGGCGCATACAGCACGGCCCTGGGCGGGCGGCACAGGCCCCAGAAGCGCAGGCCCGTGAGTTCAGCCATGCGCACGCCCATGGAGGTGGGGGCCGAGATGGTGGCCAGCGCCGCAATGCCGACCTTGGCGCATTTGCGCACCAGCTCGTGGCTGCCGCGGCTGGACAGCAGCACCAGGCCCGGTTCGCCAAGGCGCCCGGTGCGCGCCAGCCGTCCGACCAGCTTGTCCAGAGCGTTGTGGCGGCCCACGTCTTCGAGCACATCGCTGATCTCGCCCTGCAGATTGGCCCAGGCCGCGGCATGGATCGCGCCCGCCTCGGCGTTCAGAATCTGCTGCGGCGGCAGCGCGTCTATGGCCTTGAGCACGGTGGCCGCATCGATGCGCTTCAGCCAGTCGTGCGCGGGCAGGGCGTCGAACGAGAGATCGAGAGCCGCAAAGCTTTCCACGCCGCAGACCCCGCAGCCCGTGCGCCCCGTCATGCTGCGGCGTCGGTCCTTGAGCCGCGCAAAGCAGCGCGAGGCGATCTCGAGCTGCACCTCCAGGCCGTCCATGCCCTCGGGCAGGCC
>JAFAIY010000551.1 GCA_019236485.1 Comamonas sp.
GTGACGGCTATGGCCTGGCCGGGCGTGAGGCTGTCCGGCGTGATCTTGCAGCCCAGCTGCTTGAGCGCGGCCAGCATGACCTGCGTGTCGTCCGAATCCAGCAGGTCGTGGATGGTGGTCGTGCCCTGGCTCAGCGCGGCCAGCAGCAGCACGCGATTGGAGATGCTCTTGGAGCCCGGCAGACTGACGCAGCCATGGGCGGAGTCCAGTGCGGGCAGATCCAGAAATTCGGTGGTGAACATGACGCGATCCAGCGAGATTAAAAAGGGCAGGGCATTGGCGCTTGATAGCTAATGACCATTGTCCTGCCTGGGTTCCAAGGTGAAAACCTCAGACTTTGGGGCTGCGTTTACCGCCCATGCTCCAGTCGGCACGCGCGGCGCTGGCCAGCGTCAGCCGGTCCTGCAGGCCCTGTCCGTCATTGGCCTGCATCAGCCCTTCGAGCTGCTCCAGCGCCTGGCGGAACTGGCGCGACTGGAGCAGCACCTGTTCGCGGTTGGCCAGCAGCACATCGCGCCAGAGCTTGGGGTCGCCGGCGCCTATGCGTGTGAAGTCGCGAAAGCCGGGGCCGGCCAGCGACAGCATCTCGTCGGCATTGGGCTGGCCCAGCACGCTCTGCATCATCGCAAACGCCAGCAGATGGGGGAGGTGGCTGACGGTGGCCAGGGCTCCGTCATGCGCCTCGGGCGACATGGCTTTGACCTGGCAGCCCAGGGCCTGCCACAGCGCCTGGGCCCGGGCCAGATGCGCGGTCAGCGTGCGCTCGGTGGGCGTCAGGATGACCTGGGCGCCCTGGTAGAGATTGACGTCGGCATGCTCGACGCCGGCCACTTCCTTGCCGGTGATGGGGTGGGCGGGCACAAAGCTGCCGATCTGGTCGCGCAGCGCCGAGCGTGCGGCCTGCACCACGTCGACCTTGGTCGAGCCCACGTCCATGATCATCATCTGGGGCGTGACCAGATGCTTGATGGACTTGAGCGTGGCCTCGGTGGCCGCCACGGGCACGGCCAGCAGCACCAAGTCGGCGCCGGCCGCGGCCAGCAGGGCCGAGGGAGCTTCCACATCGATCACGCCGAGCTGGCGCGCGCGCTCGGTGGTCGAAGGCGATTTGCTGTAGCCGACCACGCGCTTGACCAGGCCGGCTTTTTTCAACGCCAGCGCAAACGAGCCGCCCATGAGGCCGCAGCCAATCAGGCCCAACTGCTCGAAGGGCTGCAACTCCTGATCCGCCATCACTTGCTCACCGGGTAGGTGCCCAGCACCTTGTAGAACGCGCACAGGCCTTGCAGCTCTTGCAGCGCCGCGGCCACATTGGCCTGGGCCGGATGGCCTTCGATATCGATATAGAAGTAATACTCCCACTGGCCGGTGCGTGCGGGGCGCGACTCGAAGCGGGTCATGGACACGCCATGCTTTTTCAGCGGCACCAGCAGATCGTGCACGGCGCCGGCCTTGTTGGGCACGGAGATGACCAGGCTGGTGCAGTCGGAGCCGCTGGGCGGCGCGGTGTTTAGCGTGTGCGGCAGGCAGATCACGGCAAAGCGCGTGCGGTTGTAGGCGTCGTCCTGAATCGCATGGCTGACGATGTGCAGGCCGAACTGCTGGGCCGCGCGTTCGCTGGCAATGCCGGCCCAGTTGGGGTGCAGGGCCGCCAGGCGCGCGCCTTCGGCATTGCTTTCCACGGGGCGGCGCTCCGCATGGGGCAGATGCTTGGACAGCCAGCCCTGGCACTGGGCCAGGGCCTGGGGATGGGCGGCCACGACCTCGACGCCGTCCAGCGTGTTGCTGGTGCGCATCAGGTTGTGGCGGATCAGCATGCTGACCTCGCCCACCACATGGCAGGGCGTGTGCAGAAACATGTCCAGCGAGCGCGTCACCACGCCTTCGTTGGAGTTCTCCACGCCGACCACGCCATACTGGGCGCTACCCGCGGCCGTGGCGTGAAAGACTTCCTCGAAGCTGTTGCAGTACATCAGATCGGCCGCGCCGCCGAAGTACTGGATCGCCGCCTCTTCGCAGAAGGTGCCGGTCGGGCCGAGCACGGCCACGCGCTGCGGCGACTCGAGCGCCAGACAGGCCGACATGATCTCGCGCCAGATGGCGGCCACATGCGCACCCTTGAGCGGGCCGGGGTTGTTGGACTTGATCTTCTCTATGACCTGGGCCACGCGGTCGGGGCGGAAGAAGGCCGAGCCTTCCAGTTTCTTGAGCTCACCCACCTGTTCGGCCACGCGGGCGCGCTGGTTGACCAGTTCCAGCAATTGGCGGTCCAGCGAGTCGATCTGATTGCGTAGCGTCAGCAGCTCGGGGCTGGCTTGGGGTTCTTGGCTCATGAATTCCTCAAATTTCGTAGCTGCTGGCGCTCGTGCAGCAATGACTTCAAACCAAAACTTTGGTGAAGTACTTACAGATCAGGCGCTGGCAGCTCATTTTTATGTTGTGACCGGCGGGGCTCAGGCCTGGCGCTGCTCGAAGTCCTGCATATAGGCGATCAGCGCCTGCACGCCTGCTATCGGCATGGCGTTGTAGATGCTGGCGCGCATGCCGCCCACGGACTTGTGGCCCTTGAGCTGCAGCAGGCCGGCCTGCTTGGCGCCGGCCAGGAAAGCGTCGTTGCGCGATTCGTCGCGCAGGAAGAACGGGATGTTCATGCGCGAGCGGCAGTTCTCGGCGACCTTGTTCACATAGAACGCGGACTGGTCCACATAGTCGTAGAACAGCTGGGCCTTGGCGATGTTGCGCGCCTCCATGGCGGCCACGCCCGTCAGGCCGCCTTCGGTCTGGCGCTTGAGCCACTGGAAGGTCAGGCCCGCCATGTAAATGCCCCAGGTCGGCGGCGTGTTGTACATGCTGCCGTTGTCGGCCACGATTTTGTAATCGAAGGCGCTGGGGCAGATGGGCAAGGCATGGCCCAGCAGATCCTCGCGCACGATGACGATGGTCAGGCCGGCGGGGCCGATGTTTTTCTGGGCGCCGCCAAAAGCCAGGCCCACGCGGCTCCAGTCTATGGAGCGCGACGCCACGTGCGAGGAAAAGTCTATGACCAGCGGTGCGTCCGAGCCCAGGGCCTTGAGGTCGGGCAGCTCGTGGAACTCCACGCCGTGGATGGTCTCGTTGCTGCAGATATGCACATAGCTGGCGCCGCGGCTCAGCTGCCAGGACGAGGGTGCGGGCAGGGTGGTGTAGTCGCTGTCCTTGGCCGTGGCGGCCACATGGGCGTCGCTCGCATACCTGCCGGCTTCCTTGGCCGACTTCTGGCTCCAGCTGCCGGTGACCACAAAGTCCACCACGCCGGCGCGCGACAGATTCAGCGGCACGATGGCGTTCTCGGCGATGCCGCCGCCCTGCATGAACAGGATCTTGAAGTGGGCGGGCACGGCCAGCAGCTCGCGCAGATCGGCTTCGGCGGCCTCGTAAATGCTGATGAACTCCTTGCCGCGGTGGCTCATCTCCATCACGCCCATGCCGGAGCCATGCCAGTCGAGCATTTCGGCCGCAGCTTGCTGCAGCACTTCTTCAGGGATGGCGGCGGGGCCGGCGGAGAAGTTGTAGGGGCGGTTCATCAGGTTTACGCTCAAAACATATGGAAGCGCTTGCGGAGCCTGCGCTTTCAGCTATCAAAAATGCGCCACGGGTGACCCCGTGGCGGCTTGGTGCAGAGGCTTATGCGGCGCTGCCGGAATCTTCGGCCGCGTCGCCGGCGGCTGGCTCGCCCTCGGCGCCGTCGCTGTCCGTGCTGTCATTCGCATCGTTTTCCACGATGCGCTGCAGGCCTATGAGCTTGGCGCCTTCGTCCAGGTTGATCAGCGTCACGCCTTGCGTGGCGCGGCCCAGCTCGCGGATTTCGGCGACGCGGGTACGCACCAGCACGCCGGTATCGGTGATCAGCATGATCTCGTCCTCGGGCGCGACCAGGGTGGCGGCCACGACCTTGCCGTTGCGCTCGGACTGCTGGATCGCAATCATGCCCTTGGTGCCGCGGCCGTGGCGCGTGTATTCGCTGATTGCCGTGCGCTTGCCATAGCCGTTTTCGGTGGCGGTCAGCACGCTTTGCGAACCGGCGACCACATTGCCCGTGCCGTCGTCGGCTTCGGCGACCAGCATGGCGATCACGTTCTGATGCTCTTCGATGTTCATGCCGCGCACGCCGCGCGCATTGCGGCCCATGGGGCGCACATCGTTCTCGTCGAAGCGCACGGCCTTGCCGCCGTCGCTGAACAGCATCACATCATGCTTGCCGTCAGTCAGCGCCGCGCCGATCAGATAGTCGCCCTCGTCCAGGCCCACGGCAATGATGCCGGCCTTGCGCGGGTTGCTGAACTCGGTCAGCGCCGTCTTCTTGACGGTGCCCATGCTGGTGGCCATGAAGACGTAGTGATCTTCGGGGAAGCTGCGGTTGTCACCCGTGAGCGGCAGCACCACGTTGATCTTCTCGCCGTCCTGCAGCGGGAACATGTTGACGATGGGGCGGCCGCGCGAGCCGCGCGAGCCCGAAGGCACTTCCCAGACCTTGAGCCAGTACATGCGGCCGCGGTTGGAGAAGCACAGCAGATAGTCGTGCGTGTTGGCGATGAAGAGCTGGTCGATCCAGTCGTCTTCCTTGGTGGCCGTGGCCTGCTTGCCGCGCCCGCCGCGCTTTTGCGAGCGGTATTCGGACAGGGGCTGGCTCTTGATATAGCCGGTGTGCGAGAGCGTCACCACCATGTCGGTGGGCGTGATCAGGTCCTCGGTGGACAGGTCTTGCGCGCTGTACTCGACGGTGGAGCGGCGCTCGCCCTTCTTGTTCTGGCCGAACTCGGCCTTCACGGTGTTGAGCTCTTCGCCGATGATGGTGGAGACGCGCGCGGGCTTGGCCAGGATGTCCAGCAGGTCTTCGATGACCGCCATGATGTCCTTGTACTCGGCCACGATCTTGTCCTGCTCCAGGCCGGTCAGGCGCTGCAGACGCATCTGCAGGATTTCCTGGGCCTGGGTTTCCGACAGGCGGTACAGGCCGTCGCCCTGCATGCCGAACTCGACTTCCAGGCCTTCGGGGCGGTAGTCGTCGGCATTGACCACGCCGCCATCCATGCGCGTGCGGGTCAGCATCTCGCGCACCAGCTTGCTGTCCCAGGACTTTTCCATCAGCGCGGCCTTGGCCACAGGGGGCGTGGGAGCGTTGCGGATGATGGCGATGAAATCGTCGATATTGGCCAGGGCCACGGCCAGGCCTTCGAGCACATGGCCGCGGTCGCGCGCCTTGCGCAGCTCGAACACCGTGCGGCGCGTCACCACTTCGCGGCGGTGCTGCAGGAAGACCTCGATCAGGTCCTTGAGGTTGCACAGCTTGGGCTGGCCGTTGACCAGCGCCACCATATTCATGCCGAAGGTGTC
>JAFAIY010000650.1 GCA_019236485.1 Comamonas sp.
CGGCCGGTGCGGGCGATGTGGAAAGCCTTTTTCATGGTCTCGGCCAGCTCGCGCACATCCTTGACCAGGAAGTTGTGCTTGACCACGGGGCGCGTGATGCCCACGGTATCGCATTCCTGGAAGGCGTCGGTGCCGATGTAATTGGTCGAGGTCTGGCCCGAAATCACCACCAGCGGGATGGAGTCGGTATAGGCAGTGGCGATGCCGGTGACCGCATTGGTCAGGCCGGGGCCGGAGGTCACCAGCGCCACACCCACCTCGCCCGTGGCACGCGCAAAGCCATCGGCTGCATGCACGGCGGCCTGTTCATGGCGCACCAGCACATGCTGAATGCTGTCTTGCTTATAGAGCGCGTCGTAGATATAGAGCACGGCGCCGCCAGGATAGCCCCACAGCTGCTTGACGCCTTCGGCCTGCAGCGACTTGATGAGGATCTCGGAGCCCATCAATTCCTGGGCGCTCTTGGGGGAGGATGCGGCGGCCGCAGAGGCCAGCTCGGCTTTGGAGATTTCCATGATCAACCTTTGTGAATTTCTCTAACGAAAAACCTTCGGTGCCCTTAGCCTGAAGCCCTTGTGAGGCCGGTTTAGGACTTAAGACCACGAGCCATGGGCGTTTGTGTGTACGCCGGACCGTGATCCGTTTGCTTCTTTAAGTCGAAACATTATCGCACTGCAACAAGACCTTCAATCACAGTACGCCAAAAAACATCAGTCGATGCGATAATCGACCCTTTCCCCACGGGGCCTACCCCCGCTTTTCCAGGGTTTCTCTCTCTTGGCCACAGAACAAGAACTGTCTGCATTCCTCAAAGGCGTTGAAAAACGTGCGTTCAAGCGCAGCGTTTTCCACGTCCGCGACGAGGAGGCAGCCCTGGATATCGTGCAGGACAGCATGCTCAAGCTGGCCCAGCACTATGGAGACAAGCCGGCCAACGAGTTGCCCATGCTGTTCCAGCGCATTCTCTCCAATTGCACGCTGGACTGGTTCCGCCGCCAGAAGACCCAAAAGGCGGTCTTTACCCACTTCAGCGACCTGGAATCGTCTTCGGACGACGATGGAGACTTCGACTGGCTGGAAACCTACGCCACCGACAGCGACGAGGCCCACGCCCATAACGCCGAAAACCTCACGGAACGCAAGCAGGTTCTGCAAAGCATAGAAAAAGAGATAGAGGAGCTGCCGGCGCGTCAACGCGAGGCGTTTCTCATGCGTTATTGGGAAGAGATGGATGTCGCAGAGACCGCTGCCGCTATGGGTTGTTCCGAAGGCAGTGTAAAAACACACTGTTTCCGCGCCATACAAACTTTGAGCAAGGCACTCAAGGCTAAAGGAATCGAGTTATGAAATCCGCGCCCACACTCCGGCAAGAACAGGCTGCCGACCGTATTGCCCGTCAGATCACTGCCCGACTGAGTGAGGGCGAAGCCCTGCTGCCCTATGAAGTGATAGAGTGCCTGCGCGCCTCGCGCGAGAGAGCCGTATCCGAGCGCCGCCGCGAGGTTTCCGTGCTGCGCGCCCAGGCCGCTGCCTCGGCCCATGGCCACACCATGACGCTGGGCAGCCCCGAAGACGAGGGCCGCGGCTGGTGGCGCGCCCTGGTGTCGGCGATTCCGGTTTTTGCGCTGATCGCCGGCCTGGTGGTTTATAACGCTCAATCGGACCAAAGCGTGCTGAGCGAGGTCACCGAGGTGGATACCGCCTTGCTGACCGATGATCTGCCGCCCGCCGCCTATGCCGACCCCGGCTTCGTCCAGTTCCTCAAGACCTCTGCCCCCGCCACAGAGCACTGATATCGCCGCCTCTCGCATCTGAATGCCTACTGAAAAGCGCCACCTTCTGCAACCCGGCAACACCGCCGCCGTCATGGCGGCGGTGTTGTTGACGGCCTTGGCCTGGACGGGCTGGAGCGTGGTGCAGCAGGTCAGACTGGCTCCCAGCTCCGTGCCGCCGGCCACGGTCGCTGCCTCCAAGGCCATGCATGCCGATGCCGGCAGCCGCCAGAAGGCCAGCACGCAGGCAGCGGGCCCGCGCTGGGCCGAACTGAGCCGCCATCAGCGCGAGGTGCTCAAGCCCCTGGAAGAGCGCTGGCCCATGATTGGAGCGGGACAGAAGCGCCGCTGGATCGCGCTGGCCGACAGCTTCGACAAGCTCAGCGAAAAAGAACAGGAAAAACTGCGCGGCCGGATGGAGTCCTGGTCCAGCCTGAGCGCGGCCCAGCGCAACCAGGCCCGGCTGAACTTTGCGATCACCAACAAGCTGGCCACGGACAAGCAGGCCCAGTGGGAGGCCTACCAGGCGCTCAGCGAGGAAGAGAAAAGCCTGCTGGCCGCGCGCGCCGCACCGAAGGTGGTGACGGCCGCCCCGGCCATCAAGCCGGTATCGCCCAAGAAACTGGCGCGCATTCCCGCGGCCACGGCGACCCCCAATACCGTGCCGAATCTGCCCAAGATTCCGCCGGCCACCATCCACCATCCGCCGCCGCCCGTGCCGGCCACGCCGTCCATGGTGGAGACCCAGCCCATTCGCCAGCCTTCGGTGATCGTGGAGACCGCGCCCGTGGATATTCCACGCGCCACGCCCACCACGCTGCCACCTTTGGATGCGCCAGCGCAAGATTCGCACGGAAGCGGCATCAGCGGCCCTCAAGGGAACTGAAGCGCCCTCTACAATGAACCCATGCAGCAAGACACACGGGTTCATGATGACGCCTCAGCGGCTCCAGAAACTCCCACATTGATAGCACCAAACCTTCGCCGGCGTATGGCTTGCTGGCTTTATGAAGGCATGTTGCTGTTTGGCGTGGTCTTCATCGCCGGCTATCTGTTCGGCACGCTGTCCCAGACCCGCAACGCGCTGGACAACCGCCATGCGCTGCAGGCCTTTATGCTGGTGGTGCTGGGCATTTACTTTGTCTGGTTCTGGAGCAAGGGCCAGACCCTGGCCATGAAAACCTGGCATATCCGCGTGGTGGACGCCCAGGGCCGGCCGCTGACCCAGACCCGTGCGCTGCTGCGCTATGCGGCCAGCTGGATGTGGTGGCTGCCGCCGCTGGCCCTGCTCTACCCGCTGGGCCTTCCGGCGCTGGAGGTGCTGGTGCTGCTGCTGGGATGGATTCTGATCTGGGCGCTGCTCAGCCGCTTCCATCCGCAGAAGCAGTTCTGGCACGATGCCTGGGCCGGCACCCGGCTGGTGCACCAGGCTCCCGCACCCAAACCTATTCGCTGATTTCCGTTCTTCATGAGCCACTCCACGCCCGACCCCGTCAATCCGCAAAAAAGCCGCACCGGCCTGTCCCGCTTTCTGCATGCCGGCGGCTATTCGCTGGCCGGACTCCAGGCCGGCTGGAAGGAAAAAGCCTTTCAGCAGGAATCCATCTGCGCCCTGGTGATGATTCCCGCGGCCTTCTGGCTGGGCCAGAGCTGGGAGCAGGTCGCCCTGCTGGCCGGCACCGTGACCCTGGTGCTGATCGTGGAGCTGCTCAATACCGGCATCGAGGCCGCCATAGACCGCGTGGGCCCGGAGTGGCACGAGCTTTCCAAAAAAGCCAAGGACATGGGCAGCGCCGCTGTCTTTCTGTCGCTATGGCTGTGCGGCGCCGTCTGGGCGGCCGCCATCTATCACCGATTCATCGCATGACATATCCTGCTTTTTCCATTTGCGTGTACTGCGGCTCGCGCCCCGGCACCAACCCCCAATTCACCGAAGTCGCCAAGGCCGTGGGCCAGTGGATAGGCGAGCGCGGCGGCCAGCTGGTCTACGGCGGCGGGCGCAGCGGCCTCATGGGCGTGGTGGCCGAGGCCACGCGCCAGGCCGGCGGCCGCGTGGTCGGCATCATTCCCCAGGCGCTGGTGGACAAGGAGCTGGCCAACCAGGCCTGCGACGAACTGCACATCGTCACGAACATGCACGAGCGCAAAGCCATGATGGCCGAGCGCAGCGATGCCTTTGTCGCCCTGCCCGGCGGCATTGGCACTTTCGAGGAGCTGTTCGAGGTCTGGACCTGGCGCCAGCTGGGTTACCACGACAAGCCCATAGGCCTCATCAATGTGGACGGCTATTACGACACCATGCTGCAGTTTCTGCAATCCTGCGTGGGCAGCGGCCTGATGGGCGAGTGGCAGCTGGGCCTGATCGAAAGCAGCAGCGACGCGCCCATGCTGCTGCAGAACCTGGTGCAGAACTCCGGCACCCGGCTCGAGACACCCTCGTTGCGCTCGGTGATTTAAGCCCTAGCAAGCGGCCGCGCCCCAAGGGATGGCGGCTTCGGAAGCCTCGACCAAAGCTCAGGATCGCCGCGAACCGAATAATAAAAAAGCCAGACTCAAGGTCTGGCTTTTTTATTACCGAATAGCGCGGCTTAGATGGCGGTGTCGTCCAGTTCGCCGGTGCGGATGCGCACCACGCGCTCCACGGGGGTCACGAAGATCTTGCCGTCGCCAATCTTGCCGGTGCGCGCCACATTCACGATGGCATCCACGCAGCGGTCCACATCCTCGTCCTTGACCACCACCTCAATCTTCACCTTGGGTAGAAAGTCCACCACATACTCGGCGCCGCGGTACAGCTCGGTATGGCCTTTCTGGCGGCCGAAACCCTTGACCTCGGTCACGGTCAGGCCGTTCACCCCACACTCGGCCAAGGCTTCGCGCACCTCTTCGAGCTTGAAAGGCTTGATG
>JAFAIY010000668.1 GCA_019236485.1 Comamonas sp.
GATTCACAAGGTGCTGGGCGTGGACATCCAGCAGTTTTCCGAGGACGAGGAGGCGCGGCTGCTGGCCCAGCTGCGCGATGCGCTGGCCGCCATGCCCCAGCCCGAGGGCGCCGTGCCGCTGCCCGAGCTGCGCGAGCTGGCGTCCAGACTGCCGCAGTTGGCCCAGGCGCTGCTGGCCATGCACCGGCGCCATCTGGCCGATGCCGAGCGACTGGAAGCGCTGAGCGCGCGCCTGGGCGATGGGCGCGCCGAGCTGGAAGAGGGCGGCTCGCCTGCAGGCAGCCGGCTGGCCGAGCCCGCGCGGCAGATGCCGTTCGAGGCCGTGCGCGACTTTTTCTTTGCCCACCGCAATCACTTCGACGCTCTGGACCGCGGCGCGGAAGCCTTGGCCAGGCAGGCCGGCGAGCAGGGCGGCAGCCTGCAGGAATGGCTGCAGTACCGGCTGCAGGCGCGCCACAATGTGCTGGTGCTGCGCAGCTCGGACCGGCCCGGCAGCCGCGAGCACGGCCATCGCCGCTTCGATGCGGTCACGCGCGCCCTCTATGTCGCGCCCCAGTTGCGGCCGGCGCAGCAGGCGTTCCAGCTGGCCACCCAGCTGGCGCTGCTGGAGTTCGATGCGCTGATCGAGGAGCAGCTGCAGTCCGCTCCTTGGCAGGACGAGGCCACGCGCCGCCTGGCGCGCATGGGCCTGGCCAACTATGTGGCGGGGGCTTTCATCCTGCCCTACGGCGAGTTTCTGCAGGCGGCAGAGAGCCTGCAGTACGACATAGACCTGCTCGCGCGCCGCTTTGGCGTGGGCTTCGAGACCGTGTGCCACCGCCTGTCGACGCTGCAGCGTGCCGAAGCTCCGGGCGTGCCGTTTTTCTTCATCCGCGTGGACCGCGCCGGCAATATCAGCAAGCGCCAGTCGGCCACGCATTTCCACTTCTCCAAGACCGGCGGCACCTGCCCGCTATGGGTGGTGTACGAGGCTTTCACCCAGCCGGGCCGCATCGTGCCGCAGCTGGCCAGCATGCCCGACGGCCGCGTCTATCTGTGGATCGCCCGCACCATCGCCCATGCGGGCCAGGGCTGGGGCGCGCCGGGCAAGACCTTCTCGATAGGCCTGGGCTGCGATCTGCAGCATGCGGCGCGGCTGGTGTATTCCAAGGGGCTGGATCTGCGCAATCTCGAGGCGGCCACACCCATAGGCATGGGCTGCAAGGTCTGCGAGCGCAGCGCCTGCCCGCAGCGCGCGTTTCCGTTCGTGGGCAAGCCGCTGCGCGTCAATGAAAACGAAAGCGGCTTTGTGCCCTATGGCGCGGTGGACGGGTGAGCGCTCTGCAATGCGCCGATCAATCGGCCACACCGAACCGCGTTTGCTGGCGGCTCCGGGCAAAGGCCATGGCGGCTTTCAGCGGTGCTGCCATGAATTGGCCCGCAATGCCTGATGGTTCATGGCTGGTTGCGTATCACCACATATTGCTTGCGAAACTCCAGCCCGGCCCGAGGCCAGCTTCGGGCATAGTCCATGAGATGCGGCAAGGCGGCCGGAAAGTCTTCCCCGTTGATGCGGCAGTCGGCGCTGACCTCGCCATCGGCATCTCGCGCGGCGTAGAGACGCACGCCCACAAATTCGCGCCCTTTGAGCACATCGCTGAAGGCATCCATGCTGTTGGTGAACAGGCAGCAGGGGCAGAAGTCATGTTCGGCTTCGTCGTCGGTCTGTGTGGCGGGGGGCTCGGGAGGGTGCTGCTGGTAGTGCGCCATGGGGCCGAGCACGACCTGGCGACGGTATTCAGTGCCCGTCTGCTCGTCGCTGTAGCCCATGCTCAGCGATGGGCACTCAAGTTCGTCCTGCACGGCCTGCTGCAGCGTGACGAGATCCATGCGGGCCCAGCTTCTGAAGCCTGAGCGCAGAGCTTCAGGTAACGAGCTGCCCGCTGAATGCTGATACTCGAACAGCACATCCTTGATCAGTGGGTGATAGACCTCGATCACCGTGCTGCTGCTCCAGTTGCCATCGGATCTGGCTTCGGTCCTGAGCTCAAACGGGCGCAGTTGCAGGCCATCATCCAGCGTGATGCGCTCGCCTTCATGGTGGTTTGCGATGCCCAGTTCGCTCAGGGTATGGGTGAGCAGGCCCTGCAGAGCGATGGTCTGTGATTCGAGCGGGTCTGGCATGAGGCCTTTGATGGTGAAGAGTCTCTGCGATGGTA
>JAFAIY010000042.1 GCA_019236485.1 Comamonas sp.
TCGGACAGCTGGCCCATGGTGCCTTCGACCTCGGGGTGGCCCTTGTGGCCGATCATCAGGAACTCGTAGCCTTCCTTGGCCAGCTTGGCCACCTCCACATGGACCTTGGTGACCAGCGGACAGGTGGCGTCGAAGATGGCAAAGCCACGCTGCTCGGCCTCCTGCTGCACGGCCTTGGAGACGCCATGGGCGCTGAACACCAGCGTGGCGCCGGGCGGCACCTCGTCGAGCTCCTCGATGAAGATCGCACCCTTGGCCTTGAGGTCGTTGACCACGAAGGTGTTGTGCACGATCTCGTGGCGCACGTAGATGGGCGCGCCGAACTTGGCCAGCGCCCGCTCCACGATCTCGATGGCGCGGTCCACGCCGGCGCAGAAGCCGCGCGGCTCGGCCAGCAGGATTTCCTTGGCTCCTAGCATCTCAATGCCCCCACGCGCTGCGCACCACCCGCACAGCATGGAACTGGCGCACTCGTAGCGCGGGACGGCCAGCAAGGGCCGCCCCGCAGCAAAGGCCGTCGTCCCCCTTCAAGGGGGAAGCTGCGCAGCAGCTCAGGGGGTAATTCATGTCACAGCACTCCGATCAGCTTCACTTCAAACGTCACCGGCTGGCCCGCCAGCGGGTGGTTGAAGTCGAACAGCACGGCGCCGTCCTCGCGCACCTGGACCACGGCACCCGCATAGCTGCCCGTGCCGTCGGGCGTGGGGAACTGCACCACATCGCCGGCCGCATACTGCTCGTGCGGATCGCCGAGCTCGTTCATGAGCTTGCGCGCCACCCACTGCATCATCTCGGGGTTGCGCTCGCCAAAGGCCGCGCCCGCGGGCAGCTCGAAGCTGGTGTGCGTGCCCTCGGGCAGGCCGATCAGCTGTTCCTCCATGGCCGGCGAGAGCTCGCCCGCGCCCAGAGACAGCGTGGCGGGCTTCTCGTTGAAGGTGTTGATCACATCGCCGGCCGGGCCGGCCAGGCGGTAATGCAGCGTAAGAAACGAGCCTGCCTGCACGACGGGCAGGTCCGAGGCGGCGGCGGTGGGGGTTGCGCTTGTGGTCATGAAAGTCCCGATAAACTGGCTTGCATTGTAGAAAATCCCTCATGCCCCCGTGAGCTGTGCTGCGGATGGCCTCTGCCACACCCGCTCCATCCACCCTAAACCCGATGCCCATCAAAGACCTGCCCCTGGATGCCCAGCCGCGCGAGAAGCTTGCGCAGCGGGGCGCGGCCGCGCTCGCGGATGCCGAGCTGCTGGCCGTGATCCTGCGCACGGGCATGGCGGGCAAGAGCGTGCTGCAGCTGGCCCAGGAGCTGCTGGAGCTACCCGGCGCCGGCGGCCTGGCCGGCCTGCTGGCCGCGGGCGGCAAGGAGCTGGCCAGCATCAAGGGCCTGGGCCCGGCCAAGCGCGCCGAACTCATGGCCGTGCTGGAGCTGGCCAGGCGTGCCACGGCCCAGCAGCTGCGCGAACGGGAAGTGTTTTCCTCCCCCGAAGCCGTCAAACACTATCTGCAGCTGCATCTGGCAGCCAAGTCCCACGAGGTGTTTGCCGTGCTATTCCTGGACGGTCAGCACCGGCTGCTGGCATTAGAAGAAATGTTTCGCGGTACCTTGACGCAAACCTCGGTCTACCCACGCGAAGTGGCGCTGCGCGCGCTGCACCACCAGGCCGGCGCGGTCATACTCGCGCACAACCACCCCAGCGGCAGCGTGCAGCCCAGCGGCGCCGACCGCTCGCTGACCGCCACGCTCAAGTCGGCCCTGGCCCTGCTGGACGTGCGTGTGCTCGACCACATCATCGTGGCGCCGGGCGCCGCCTATTCGATGGCCGAAGAGGGCCTGCTATGAACCACGCCGGCCACAGCCTGCAGGATCTGGCCGGCATCTCGCGCCAGCTCAAGGCCGCGCGCGAGCAGGCCGAGGCCCTGGCCCGCGCCCAGGCCGAAGCCCGTGCCGCGCGCGAACGCGAACGCAATCTGTTTGCGCTCAGCGTCGGCAAGATCACCCCGCTGAGGGCGCGCAACGAGGTCAGCTTTCAGGAGCCCCAGCCCTCCCCCCTGCCCCTGCAGCTGGTGCTGGACGAGCAGAACGTGCTGCGCGAAGCCATGAGCGACGAGTTCGATGTCAGCACCTTGCTCGATGTGGACGACCAGCTGAGCTTTCGCCGCTCTGGCATAGGCCTCGATGTGACGCGCAAGCTGCGCGGCGGCCACTGGAGCATCCAGCATCAGCTGGACCTGCACGGCCTGCGCTCCGACGAGGCCCGCGAGGCCCTGGGCCAGTTCATACGCCTGTCGCACCGCACCGGCGTGCGCTGCGTGCGCATCGTGCACGGCAAGGGCCTGGGCTCGCCGGGCCGCACGCCCGTGCTCAAGGGCAAGGTGCAGCGCTGGCTGGTGCAGAAAAAAGAGGTGCTGGCCTTTGTCCAGGCCCGGCCCGCCGAAGGCGGCGCGGGCGCGCTGGTGGTGCTGCTGCAGCCGGGCAAGCGCCGGCTGTTCTAGCCTGCGCCAT
>JAFAIY010000285.1 GCA_019236485.1 Comamonas sp.
GGCGCTTTTTTTATCCTTCCGTGGCTTCCAGCCGCAGCCACCCCGGCCTACCGGCCCTGGGCAAAGACCCGGCAGACCAGCGCGCGCAGCCACTGGTTGGCGGGTTCCTGCGCAAAGCGCCAGCTCCAGTGCAGCGAGACATCGAACTCGCTCTCGGGCAGATCGGCCTGCAGCACCACATAGTCGCCCAGGCGCTCGAAGGTGTCGGCAATCTCGGCCGGCATGATGACCGCCAGGTCGGTCTGGCGCACTATGGAGGGCACGGCCATGAAGTGCGCGGCCGACAGCCGCACCCGGGACTGCAGACCCAGCGCACCCAGCATGCGCAGGGTCTCGGAATGCGAACGCACGGCCACAAAGTCCAGGCCGCGCAGATGCGCGGCGCTGAGCCTGCCCTGCCTGACCCCCTTGAGCACGGGATGCGCCTTGCGCAGCAGCAGCGCATAGTGATCCGACAGCAGAACCTGCTGCTGCGTGCCCGTCACCCCGGGCAGAAAGCCTATGGCAATGTCCAGCGAGCCGCGGTCCAGCGCGTCGGCGATCTCCGCCATGGGCATGGGCAGGGTCTCGAGCTGCACATGGGGTGCCTGCTCGCGCAGCGCCTGCATCAGCGGCGGCAGAAAGCGTGCCTCGCCGATATCGCTGAGATGAATCCGGAAGCGCTGACGCGCCTCCTGGGGTTCGAACGAATGCGCCTCGGCCAGTGCCACCTCCAGCGTCGCCATGGCCGTGCGCACGGCCTGGGCCAGGCGCTCGGCGCGCGGCGTGGGTCGCACACCGCCATGCATGCGCTCGAACAGCGGATCGCCCAGCAGCTGACGCAGCCGCGTCACCGCCTGGCTGGCCGCGGGCTGGGACAGGCCCAACTCCTGCGCCGCGCGGCTCACGCTGCCGTGGCGGAACACGGCGTCGAAGACGCGCAAAAGATTGAGATCCAGACCCGATATATCCATGAAACGAATATCTCTTAGATGATTTATTCAATTGCTGGAAATTATGCGGCCATGCAAGATAGCCCTCGAATCGCTCGCCCCCGTGACGAGCCGCCTCTCCAAGGAATACCGCCGTGCCAGTCGCACCCCAAACCGCCGCCCCACAAGCCTATACCGTGCGCCATGCCGTGATCGAAATGCTGCGCACTCTGGGCATGACCCGCATTTTTGGCAACCCCGGCTCGACCGAGCTGCCGCTGTTTCGCGACTACCCCGAAGACTTCTCGTACGAGCTCGGCCTGCAGGAAGCCGTGGTCGTGGGCATGGCCGACGGCTATGCCCAGGCCACGCGCAATGCGAGCTTTGTGAACCTGCACTCTGCGGCCGGTGTCGGCCATGCCATGGCCAATATCTTCACGGCCTTCAAGAACCGCACGCCCATGGTGATCACGGCCGGCCAGCAGGCGCGCTCGCTGCTGCAGTTCGACCCGTTCCTGCACTCCAACCAGGCCGCCGAGCTGCCCAAGCCCTATGTGAAGTGGAGCTGCGAGCCCGCGCGCGCCGAGGACGTGCCCCAGGCCCTGGCCCGCGCCTACTACATCGCCATGCAGGAGCCGCGCGGCCCGGTGTTTGTTTCCATCCCTGCAGATGACTGGGATGTTCCCTGCGAGCCCATCACGCTGCGCCATATCGGCTTTGAAACCCGCGCCAATCCGCAGATCCTGGCCAGCCTTGGCGATGCACTGGATGCCGCCAAGTCCCCGGCCTTTGTGGTCGGCGCGGCCGTGGACCGTGGCCAGGCCTGGGATGCCGTCGTGGCCCTGGCCGAGCGCCACCAGGCCCGTGTCTATGTAGCCCCCATGAGCGGGCGCTGCAGCTTCCCCGAAGACCATCCACTGTTTGCCGGCTTCCTGCCCGCCATGCGCGAGCGCATCGTGGAACTGCTGGGCGGCCACGACAAGATCTTTGCCCTGGGCGCTGCCGCTTTCACCTACCACGTGGAAGGCGCGGGCCCGTTCATCCCCGCGGGCGCCGAGCTGTTCCAACTGATTGAAGACCCGGCGATCGCGGCCTGGGCTCCCGTGGGCACGGCGGCCGTGGGCAATATCCGCCTGGGTCTGGAAGAGCTGCTGGCGCGCCCTCAAGTTACCGAGCGCCCCGCCCCGGCACGCAAGCCCGCGCCGCCCGTTCCCGCAGCTCCTGCGGCCGGCCAGCGCATGTCGGTGGCGTTTGCCATGCACACCCTGGCCGGTCTGCGCGACCCGCACAGCATCATCGTGGAAGAGGCGCCGAGCTCGCGCCCCGTCATCCAGACCTATCTGCCCATCTTGCACAGCGAGACCTTTTTCACCATGTGCAGCGGCGGCCTGGGCCACAGCATGCCGGCCGCCGTGGGCGTGGCCCTGGCCAAGCCCGAGAAGAAAGTGATCGCCGTGATCGGCGACGGCTCGGCCATGTATGCGATCCAGGCGCTGTGGAGCGCCGCCAATCTGCGCCTGCCCGTCACCTTCGTGATTCTCAAGAACCGCCGCTATGCGGCCCTGCAGGACTTCTCCAAGGTCTTCGGCTACCGCGAGGGCGAGAAGGTGGAAGGCACGGAGCTGCCCGATATCGACTTCGTGGCGCTGGCCAAGGGCCATGGCTGCGATGGCGTGCATGTGGCAGACGCGGCGCAGCTGGAGCAGGTGCTCAGAGACGCCATAGCCCACCCCCGCCCCATCGTGGTGGAAGTCGAAGTGGCCTGACACCGCGGTCTGGCAGCCATCCATTCAAAAGAAACCAAGGAGACAAATTCATGGCAACCACCAATGCCGTCAACCGCTGGCGCCGCCTGGGCCTGCTTGCGCTGCTGGGCAGCACACTGGCCGCGCCGGCCCTGGCCAACGACAAATGGCCGGACCGCCCCATCCGCCTGATCGTCAACTTCGCGCCCGGCGGCGCGGCCGACGTCATGGGCCGCGCGATCTCTCCCACCATGAGCCAGACCCTGGGCCAGTCCGTGGTGGTGGATAACAAGCCCGGCGCCAACGGCAATATCGGCATCGGCGAAACCGTGCGTGCGCCCAAGGACGGCTATACGCTGCTGCTGAGCTCGGGCGGCGGCATCAGCATCAATCCGCTGATCTACAGCAAGCTGCCGTTCAACCCCGAAAAGGACTTGATCCCCGTGGCCGCCGTAGCGCGCGTGCATGTGTTCCTGGAAACCTCACCCGGCCTGCCCGTGGCCAATGTGCAGGACTTCGTGAAGTATCTGCAGGCCAACCCGGGCAAGCTGTCCTATGGCTCACCCGGCCCCGGCAGCTCGCCCCATCTGGCCGGCGAGATGTTCAAGCGCGCGGCCAAGGTCGATGCGATTCACGTGCCCTACAAGGGTGCGGGCCCGGCGCTGACCGATGTGCTCAGCGGCCAGCTGCAGTACTGGTTCGATCCGGGTCCTGGCCTCAAGCAGGTCGAGGCCGGCAAGCTCAAGCTGCTGGCCATAGGCAGCCCGCAGCGCTCGCCGCTCTACCCCAAGGTGCCCACGCTGGCCGAAAGCGGCCTGCCCGGCTTCGATGCCGACACTCTGTTCGGCGTCTATGCCCCGGCGGGCACGCCGGCCCCCGTGGTGGAAGCCGTTCGCGCCAGCGTGCTCAAGGCGCTGGAGCAGAAAAACGTGGTCGAGGTGATACAGGGCCTGGGCGCCACGCCCGAGCCGCGCATGAGCCGCCAGGAGTTTGTGGAGCACCATGCCAAGGAGCGCTCGCGCTTTGCGCCGCTGATCAAGGAGATAGGCCTCAAGGTCGACTGAGATAGCCGGATTCGATTCAACTTGGGAGCCCGGTATACCGACAACTCCCTTTGGGCCGCCAAGTCTGCAAAGACCGGCGGTCTTTTTTTTAATGCGAGGCGACGGCCACCACCACGGCGGATTCGGCCACTTCCAGCCAGACCTGATCCTCGGCCGCCAGGCCGCTCATGGCCGGCGCAAAGCCCACCATCTGCGCTCCCCAGTTCAGGCGGCAGACGGCCTCGTCGGAGGCCGTGCTGTCCTCGGAGACCGTGGCCGCCCCATAGGTGGCGCGCTGCACCACGGCGGGCCAGAGATTGATGGGCTGGGCTGAGTCCGCAGGCCTTTCCCGGCCCAGCCAGACCTTGACGGCCGTGGCCTTGCACAGCGCCAGTACCTGCGCTCCCGGGGCCAGGCCCAGCAGCTCGTAGCTCTCGGGCGTGATGCGCGCGGCAATCGTCCAGTCGGCTCCGGCCTCTGCGGCGGCGCGCAGCCAGACGCGAATCTGCGCGCCCATGGACTCCACCTTGAGCACCGTGCAAGGCCACTGGTTGCGCATGCTGGTCAGCAGGCCCAGATTGGGCCGGACCGCAGCCTGCTGGCCGGACTGCAGGCGCTCCAGCAGCTCGGAGCGCAGGCGCGCTATGGCCTCGGCCGCCAACAGCAGCTCCCGGCCAGCCGCGGTGATCTGGGCGCCGCCACCGCCGGCGCCACCCACGCTGCGTTCGACCAGCGGCTGGCCGGCCAGATTGGTCAGGGTATCGACGGCCTGCCAGGCCGCCTTGTAGCTCACGCCCACATCGCGTGCGGCCTGGGAGATGGAGCCGCTTTGGGCGATGCCGCGCAGAATGGCGATACGGCGGTCGGCCATGTCATAGCCCAGGGCCTGGGACATGGAGTCGGACGAAAGCGCCGCGCCCGCCGCGGCTTCTGGCGCGGGCATCTCAAATTGTTCTTGTTCGAAATTATCTGTGTCTGGCATAGGCCGCCATCATGCCCTGCCTTGGATTTTCCTGGCTCCCCCGGTTCTTTCAAACCAGTTACACTTCGCTATTCCACATATGAATAGCGAAACTGCAATGAACCAGATGGCAGCCCGTTCCCCCCGTTTTTCCTTTCAGCTGGCGCGCTCCGCGGCCGTGATCGGCACGGCCGTGCTGGGCCTGTGGTCTGCCCAGGCGCAGGCCGCCGAGGTCTCGGTGGCCGTGGCCGCCAACTTCACGGCCCCGATGAAGAAGATCGCCGCCGAGTTCGAAAAGGACACGGGCCACAAGGCCGAGCTGTCCTTCGGCGCCACGGGCAAGTTCTACGCCCAGATCGCCAACGGCGCGCCGTTCGGCATTCTGCTGGCCGCCGACGACACCACGCCCGAGAAGATCGCCAAGGAGGGCAAGGGAGTCGCCGATTCGCGCTTCACCTATGCGATAGGCACGCTGGTGCTGTGGAGCCCCAAGCCCGGCTATGTGGACGACAAGGGCGAGGTGCTCAAGAGCGGCGACTACAAGCACATCGCCATCGCCAACCCCAAGCTCGCCCCCTATGGCACGGCGGCCATGGAGGTGCTGGGCAAGCTGGGGCTGACGGCCCAGGTCCAGCCCAAGGCCGTGTGGGGCGAGAACATTGCCCAAACCTACCAGTTCGCGGCCACGGGCAATGCCCAGCTGGGCTTTGTGGCCCTGTCCCAGGTGATGGAGAACGGCAAGATCCGCGAAGGTTCGGCCTGGCAGGTGCCCGGCAATATGCACGAGCCCATACGCCAGGATGCCATCGTGCTGAACAGCGCCAAGGACAACGAGGCCGCCGCCGCCCTCATGAAATACCTGCGCGGCGCCAAGGCCCACGAGATCATCCGCTCCTACGGCTATAGCTTCTGACGCTTGTACCCTCTGGGTTTGAGCCACTCTGGCTATAAACCCGGCAGTTCCCCAATCCGCTCTGCCCTTGGTGCCTCTCGGCTAAGCTGAGGCCTCCAAGGGCTTTTTTTGCTTCCATGCCTCTGACCGCCGAAGACTATGCCGCCATCTGGCTCACGCTCAAGCTCGCGAGCGTGACGACCGTGCTGCTCATGCTGCTGTGCACGCCGCTGGCCTGGTGGCTGGCCCACACGCGCTCGCGCTGGGCCGGCCCCATAGGCGCCGTGGTCGCGCTGCCGCTGGTGCTGCCGCCCACGGTGATCGGCTTCTATCTGCTGGTCACCATGGGCCCCAACGGCCCCATAGGCCAGCTGACCCAGTCGCTGGGCCTGGGCAATCTGCCTTTCACTTTTGCGGGCCTGGTCATAGGCTCGCTGATCTACTCCACGCCGTTTACCGTGCAGCCGCTGCAGCGCGCCTTCGAGGCTCTGGGCCCGCGCCCCATGGAGGCCGCGGCCAGCCTGGGCGCAAGCCCGCTGGACCGTTTTCTGACCGTGGCCGTGCCGCTGTCCAGGCCCGGTTTCATCACCGCCGCCGTGCTGACCTTTGCGCACACCGTGGGCGAGTTCGGCGTGGTGCTGATGCTGGGCGGCAACATCCCCGGCGTCACGCGCGTGGTCTCGGTGCAGATCTACGACCATGTGGAAGCCATGGAGTACGGCCACGCCCATCTGCTGGCCGCGGGCATGGTGGCGTTTTCCTTCCTCGTGCTGCTGACGCTCAACTGGCTGCAACCCAAGGGAGAACGCCGCGCATGAATTCCGAGCACTTTATCGAAGCCCGGCTCAAGCTGGTCCGCGCCGACTTTGCGCTGGACGTGGACCTGCGGCTGCCGGGCCAGGGCGTGACCGCGCTGTTCGGCCCCTCGGGCTGCGGCAAGACCAGCTGTTTGCGCAGCCTCGCGGGCCTGGAGCGCGCCCGGGGCCGCGTGGCCGTCAACCACAGGGTATGGCAGGACGACGCGCAACAGCAATGGCTGCCCACGCATCGGCGCGCCCTGGGCTATGTGTTCCAGGAAGCCAGCCTGTTCCCCCATCTGTCGGTGCA
>JAFAIY010000451.1 GCA_019236485.1 Comamonas sp.
ACGGAATCAAGAAGATTAAAAATCTTCCTCATTACTGTTTTTGTGAGCGTTTAGTTAACTCCGAAGAGTTGTGTTCCGAAGAACTGGCTGCTCGCCACCAAACGCCCACGCTTATCGGCTGTATTTTTTTAAGGATCTCGACTCAAACCCGGTCAACACCAGTCTTGAATCTCGTTGCTTGCTGCGATCAGCGAAGCCTTGTATTGTAGCACAGTTTTTTGAGCGTCTCGCAAGAATTTTTTGAATTTTGCGAGGCAGTCGTTTGCTGCGATGGATCGAACTATAGCATAGGCTAAACCCTAGTTCGGCAAGTTCTGACACAAAAGCTTCGTGCCCCAGCATGGTCTTTGAAGACCGGGAGGTAGAGATAGCGGCCCGAACGGCCGCTATCTCTATCCAGGACATCGGGCCGCATCTGCAGTCTTCTGGAGCGGGCAACGATAATGCACGCACGATGGCACTGATTACTTTGTTGAACGCCCAGCTGGCGTTCGGGCATGTGGCGCTTCTAGACCACGCCGACTTCTCTCTGGAAACCAATGAGCGTGTAGGCCTGATCGGCCGCAATGGCGCCGGCAAGTCTTCGCTGCTCAAGATTCTGGGCGGCCTGGCAAAGGCCGATGACGGCCAGCTCCAGGTGCAGAACGGGGTCCGCATTACCTATGTGGCGCAGGAGCCCGACCTGAACCCGGAGCACACCATCTTCGAGTCGGCGTCGGACGGCATTGCGGCCGTGATTGCAATTCGCGAGCGCTACCTGGCTGGCGGCGAGGGCGAGGATCTGGACGAGTTGCAGACACAGATCGAGGCTTATGACGCCTGGAACTGGGAGCAGCGCGTAGAAGAAACATTGCAGCGTCTGCATCTGGATCCGAACGCTGTGGTGGGCAGTCTGTCCGGCGGCACCCGCAAGCGCGTGGCGCTGGCCCAGGCTTTGGTGGCCCGCCCCGATGTCCTGTTGCTCGACGAGCCGACCAACCACCTGGACCTGGACTCCATCGAGTGGCTGGAAGAGTTGCTGATTGCCTTCAAGGGCAGCGTGATCACGATCACCCACGACCGCAGCTTTCTGGACCGCATTGCCACCCGCATCGTGGAACTGGATCGGGGCGTTCTGCGCACCTACCCGGGCAATTTTTCCCAGTACGTGCTGCAAAAGGAAGAGCAGCTCAGCCAGGAAGCCGTCATCAACGCCAAGGCGGACAAGCTGCTGGCCCAGGAAGAGGTCTGGATTCGCAAGGGCGTGGAAGCCCGCCGCACCCGCAGCCAGAGCCGCATCACCCGCCTGCAGGAATTGCGTGCCAGCCGTGCCCAGCGCCGTGATGTCCTGGGCAACGTGAACATGGATATCGCATCCGGCAAGGGTGACGGCTATCAGGGCAAGATCGTGGCCGAGCTGACCGATGTCAGCAAGTCCTTTGGCGAAAAGAAGATCGTCGAAAGGTTCAGCGGCACCATTTTGCGCGGTGACAAGGTCGGCTTGCTGGGCCCCAATGGCGCAGGCAAGACAACGCTGCTGAAGATGATCCTCGGCGAGCTGGCTCCGGACAGCGGCCAGGTGCGCCTGGGCGGCAATCTGCAGGTGGCCTACTTTGACCAGATGCGCCATCAGGTGAATCTGGATGCCACGCTGGAGGACTTCATCAGCCCCGGCAGCGAGTGGATCGAGATCGGCAGTCAGAAAAAGCACGTCAAGAGCTATCTGGCGGACTTTCTGTTCTCTCCGGCGCGTGCGCATTCCCCGATCCGATCGCTGTCAGGCGGCGAGCGCAACCGCTTGCTGCTGGCCCGTTTGTTTGCGCGACCGGCCAATGTCCTGGTGCTGGACGAGCCGACCAACGACCTGGACATCGAGACGCTGGACATGCTGGAAGACCTGCTGCAAAGCTATGACGGCACGGTCTTTCTGGTCAGCCACGACCGCACTTTCCTCGACAACGTGGTCACCAGCACGATTGCCTGGGAAGGCCCTGGCCACTGGCGTGAATACGAAGGCGGCGTGACGGACTGGATGGAGCAATCGCGCCGCAGCAAGGCCATGGCCGAAGCCGCGCAGGCCAGGTCCGCCCCCAAGGAGGAGCCCAAGCCCGTCGCAAGCCGCACCGAAGCTGCGGCCAGCCCCAAGAAGAAGCTCAGCTACAAGGAGCAGCGCGAACTGGAAGCCCTGCCCGAACGCATTGCGGCGCTGGAAGCCGAGCAACAGCAGATCCAGCAGGAGCTGGCCGACGGCAGCCTGTTTGCCAGCGACAACGCCAAGGCCGTGGCCATGCACCAGCGCGATGCGCAGATCGACGAGGAGCTGATGGAGGCGCTGGAGCGCTGGACCCTGCTCTCCGAGTAAGCGGCACTGCAAAAATAATGAGCGCCTTGCGCTTGCTTTGTTTAGATTTCAGACTGAAAACCAGCTGAAATCATTCAAGAGCAAGCGCA
The DNA here is from genome assembly GCA_019236485.1 of Comamonas sp. Classification (GTDB taxonomy): domain Bacteria; phylum Pseudomonadota; class Gammaproteobacteria; order Burkholderiales; family Burkholderiaceae_C; genus Comamonas. The sequence goes on from JAFAIY010000451.1 coordinate 2,431, forward strand.
AGGCGCTCATTTTTATGCTGTTTCAGATCCGGTGGTGGACCTGCTCCGAGCCGCCGCGCAACTTGTTCAGCAGCACCGCAGCGATCTGCGGCAGCGGCAGGATTTCATCGGCCGCGCCATGAGCGATGGCCTCGCGCGGCATGCCGAAGACGATGCAGGTGGATTCGTCCTGCACCAGGTTGTAGCTGCCCGCATCACGCATCTCGCGCATGGCTGCAGCGCCATCGGCGCCCATGCCGGTGAGCATGATGCCGTAGGCATTGCGCCCGGCGCTGGCCGCCACGGACTTGAACAGCACTTCCACCGAGGGCTTGTGGCGGTTTACCGGAGGCGCATCGTCGACCACGGCCACATAGTTGGCACCGCTGCGCGTAATGGAGAAATGCTTGCCGCCGGGCGCGATATAGGCATGGCCCGGCAGTATGCGTTCGCCATGCGTGGCTTCCTTGACCGTCATCTGGCACAGGCTGTTGAGCCGCGCCGCGAAGCTGGTGGTAAAGCCCGGCGGCATATGCTGGGTGATGACGATGGCCGGGCAGTCGGCGGGCAGGTGGATGAGCACCTCGCGAATCGCCTCAGTGCCGCCCGTGGATGCGCCTATGGCGATGATTTTCTCGGTGGAGACCCGTCCCAGCAGGCCGGTCGCAGGCGCGGGGCGCGCCGCCGCAGGCTTGGCCGCGCCGCCGGCCGCAACGCCGTGCGGCACCACGGGCAGGCGGTGCACCTGGGCCACGGCGGCCACGCGAATCTTTTCCACGATCTGCGCCGCCAGCTCCTGCAGGCCGTTGGCCACGCCGACCCGGGGCTTGGCCACGAAGTCTATGGCTCCGAGCTCCAGGGCGCGCATGGTGACCTCGGCGCCGCGCTCGGTCAGCGTGGAGATCATCAGCACCGGCATGGGGCGCAGGCGCATCAGCCGACCCAGGAAATCGATGCCGTCCATGCGGGGCATTTCCACGTCCAGCGTGATCACGTCGGGATTGAGCTCACGGATCATCTCGCGCGCGATCAGCGGATCGTTGGCCGTGCCTATGCACTCCATATCGTGCTGGCGATTGATGATCTCGGCCAACAGGCTGCGCACCAGCGCAGAGTCGTCCACTACGATCACCCGGATTTTCTGCTTCATCAACTCTCAACCTTCCTCAAAACAGATCGACCGAGCCACCTGCCGTATTGCGCGCCACCACGGCCGCGCTGCCACGTGTCAGCTCCTGCTGCTCCAGCGTCTCGGGATGGGCATGGGCCAGGCGCTTGACCATGGCCTTGCCCGAGGACGGAAAGAACACCACCTTGCGCGGATAGATGTCCAGCACGTCCTGCGAGACGATGGGAATGCGCTCGGTCTGCAAATAATCGGTCACAAAAGCCGTATTGCGCTCACCCACATTCATGGTGGTGAAATTGTGCATGACCTGGCCGCCGCCGAAGATCTTGGCCTGCATGGATTCGCGCCGCGCGCCCTGCTTGAGCATTTCATTGATCAGCAGCTCCATGGCGTAGGAACCATAGCGCCCCGAGGCATCGCTGCTGTCGCCCTCGGGCAGCATGAAATGGTTCATGCCGCCCACCCGCATATTCCGGTCCCACAGGCAGGCCGCAATACAGGAGCCCAGCACCGTGACGACGGCAATCTCCTCGCGCGAGACGAAATATTCGCCCGGCAGCACCTTGGCCGAGTTGAGCTGGAAATGCGGGTCGTAGTAGAAGAACGAGGCCTCACCGGCCTGGCGGTGCTGAGACTTGAGCTGCTCCAGCGACGAGACGGGCGCGGGCGCCGACGGGTCCGGATAGTCCGCAGGCGTGAAGCCGTTGATGCGCGGCGCACGCCTGCGCTCCTGTCCCGCGCCAACACCAAAAGCCGACAGATTCATGGCCTGCTGCCCTGCCCTTCAAGTTCATTGGCGCTCATAGACCGTCTTGCCCTTGAGCACAAACAGGTCGCGCGAATCGCTGAAATTCTCGGCATGCCCCACAAACAGCAGCCCGCCGGGCTGCATCACCCTGTGGATGCGCTCCAGCACACGGCGCTGCGTGCCGGCATCGAAGTAAATCATCACGTTGCGGCAGAAGACCACATCAAACGGCTCGCGGAACGAATAGTCGCCCGCGATCAGGTTGACGTTGAGAAAGTCCACCATGCGCCGCAGCTCGGGCTTGATGCGCACCATGCCCGAGTTGCCCGCGCGCCCGCGCAGAAAGAAACGATGCAGCCGCTCGGTGCTCACGCCCTTGAGGTTCTCGGCCCGGTAGATGCCGCGCGAGGCCGTATCGAGCACGCGCGAATCGATGTCGCTGGCCGTGAGGTGAAAGCTGGCCGAAGCGCCCAGGCTCTCCACCGCCGTCATCAGTATCGAATACGGCTCTTCGCCCGTGGAGGCCGCGTTGCACCATACCTTCCAGCCATTGCCCGCAGGCTTGTGAGTCCGCAGGTGTTGGGCCAGTATCTCGAAATGGTGCTGCTCGCGAAAGAACGAGGTCAGATTGGTGGTCAGGGCGTTGACGAATTCCTGCCACTCGGGCCCATCGTTGATGGACTCCAGCCAGTCCAGATAGCTGGCAAAGCTCTCATGCCCGGTATCGCGCAGGCGCCGCGACAGGCGGCTGTAGACCATGGCGTGCTTGCCGTCATGCAGGCTGATGCCCGCACGCTTGTAGATCAGCGCCTGCACGCGCGCAAAGTCGCGGTTGGACCAGACAAACTCGCGCCCCTGCATCAGCGGCCCCGAGCCCAGCGGCACATCCTCCTCCTGGCCGGACTTGCCAGGAGAGGCTGCGAATGAGGTGGTACGGTCCAGATTCAGCACACCGGTCCCTGACGACTTCAGGCTTCGGAGGCCACCAGGCCCATGTCGACATTGCCCATGAGCTTCTCGATGTCCAACAGGATCAGCATGCGCTCGCCCACCGAACCCAGGCCCAGGATGCAGCCGCTGTCGATGGCGCTTTCGATATCGGGAGCGGGACGCACGGCTTCGGCGGGCAGCTCCATCACATCGCTGACCGAGTCCACCACGATGCCGACCACGCGGTTGCGCAGGTTCAGGATGATGACCACGGTGAAGGCGTTGTACTCCACCTCGGCGCAGTTGAAGCGCAGGCGCATGTCCACGATGGGCACGATGGTGCCGCGCAGATTGACCACGCCCTTGATGAATTCCGGCGCGTTGGCGATGCGCGTGGGCTGTTCGTAGCCGCGAATTTCCTGCACCTTGAGGATGTCGATGCCATATTCCTCCGCGCCCAGGCGGAAGGTCAGATACTCGCGTGCGCCCGTGGCCACGCCCTCAGCAGTCTTGTTGGTCAGGTTCATTTCGGTTCCTTCAGCCCTGGGGCCATGCGGATAGGTTTGTGGGCTTCAATCTCGATTCAGTGGCGGGTGCGTCGCACCAGGGCACCGGTGTCCAGGATCAGGGCCACCGAGCCGTCGCCCAGAATGGTGGCGCCCGAGACATTGGGCACCTTGCGGTAATTGCTCTCCAGGTTCTTCACCACCACCTGGTGCTGGCCCAGCAGCTCGTCCACCAGCAGGGCTACCCGGCCGCCTTCGGCCTCGACCACCACCATGATGTTGCTGGTCTGGCTCTCGTCGGCGCGCGGCACCTTGAAGGTACGCTCCAGCGCGATCACCGGCATGTATTCGTCGCGCACCTTGACCAGCTGCGTGCCGTTGGCCACGGTGCTCACATCGTCGGCATTGACCTGGAAGGACTCGACCACCGAGGACAGCGGCAGGATATAGACCTCCTCGCCGACGCCGACCGACATGCCGTCCATGATGGCCAGAGTCAGCGGCAGGCGCACCGCCACCTTCATGCCCTGGCCGGCGTTGGATTCGATCTCCACCGTGCCGCCCAGCGAGGTGATGTTTCGCTTGACCACATCCATGCCCACACCGCGGCCCGAGACATCGGTCACCACGTCGGCCGTAGAGAAGCCGGGCGCAAAAATCAGCTGCCAAACCTCGCTGTCGGGCAGGGCGTCCGACACATCCATGCCGCGCTCGCGGGCCTTGCTCAGAATTTTTTCGCGGTTCATGCCGCGGCCGTCGTCACGCACCTCGATGACGATGGAGCCGCCCTGGTGGGAGGCCGCCAGCGTCAGCGTGCCGTGGTCGGACTTGCCCGCGGCCAGCCGGTCCTCGGGCAATTCGATGCCGTGGTCCACGCTGTTGCGCACCAGATGGGTCAGCGGGTCGGTAATCTTCTCGACCAGGCCCTTGTCGAGTTCGGTGGCCTCGCCCAGGGTGATGAGGTCGATCTTCTTGCCCATCTTGCCCGCCAGATCGCGCAGCATGCGCGGGAAGCGGCTGAACACGGTGGACATGGGAATCATGCGGATCGACATCACCGACTCCTGGAGGTCGCGCGTGTTGCGATCCAGATCGGCCAGGCCCGCCAGCAACTGCTGGTAGACCGCAGGGTCCAGGCCCTGGCTGTTCTGCGCCAGCATGGCCTGGGTGATGACCAGCTCGCCCACCAGGTTGATGAGCTGGTCCACCTTCTTCACATCCACGCGGATGCTGGTGGACTCCATATGCGCGGCCGCGGCCTTGGGGGCGACCTTCTGCGCCGCAGGCACGGCCGCACGCTCGGCATTCGAGAGCATGCCGGGCACACCAGGCGCGCCGGCGAAAAAGCCGTAGGCTTCTTCGGGCGGCAGATTGTTGGGCGGCTCGACGGCCTCGTCATGCTCGACGGCTTCGGCGGAGGACTCGCTCACCGGGCTGGCCGCTGCCGCATCGCTGATATGCACCTGCTCCTTGGAGACATGGAACACGAACAGATCGCGCAGATCGTCGTCGGTAGACACTGTCTTGACCAGGAACAGGCGGTGATCCGCCTTGGGGCTGGGCTGGTCCTGGATCGAGCCCAGGCCGGGAATATCGCGGAACAGCTCCTTGATGGAATCGCCCAGCTCCAGATTGGCCAGCGGGCCGATTTCGATGTGCAGCACCCGCGCGCCGGCAGGCGGCTCGGTGCCGACCACCGCAGCTTCGGCTGGCTGCTCGGCCACCGGAGCCGGCTGGACCACCGCCTCGACGGGAACGGCCGCGGGCGCAGCCACGGGCGCGGCAGCCGGAGCAGCCTGCGCGGAGCGATTCACCTGAGGAATTTCCGTCAGGCCCTGGGCCAGGGCTTCGATGCGCACCACCAGCTCGGCCGTGGAGAGCGGCTCGCCCTCATCGCCAGACTGGTGACGCGCCAGCAGACTGCGGCTGGCGTCTGCGGACTCCAGCAGCACATCGACCATCTCGGGGATGGGGGTGATCTCGTGGCGACGCAGGCGGTCCAGCAGGGACTCCATGCGGTGCGTGAGCTCGGTCACGTCCGAGAAGCCAAAGGTCGCCGCCCCCCCCTTGATGGAGTGGGCGCAGCGGAAGATGCCGTTGAGTTCCTCGTCATTGGCTGCCGACAGGTCCAGGCTGAGCAGCATCTGCTCCATCTGGTCGAGGTTCTCGCTGGCCTCCTCGAAAAAGATTTGATAGAACTGACTGAGGTCGAAGTCTGCGCCCGCGCCTGCGCCATCCTGATGGGTATCCGCCATGGTGTTTCCTGCTGTTGTTCTGGGTTATCGGCTCAACGGAGCACTTTCTGAATGACTTCGATCAGTCGATTGGGGTCAAAAGGCTTGACCAGCCAGCCCGTGGCTCCCGCCGTGCGGCCCGCCTGCTTCATCTGATCGCTGGATTCCGTGGTCAGAATCAGAATCGGTGTGCACTGGAACTTCGGGTCTTCGCGCAGCTTGCGCGTCAGCCCTATGCCGTCGAGACGCGGCATGTTCTGGTCGGCCAGCACCAGATCTATGCTTTCCTTCTGCGCTTTTTCCAGCGCATCCACACCGTCGACGGCTTCCACCACCTTAAAGCCAGCACCGGTCAATGTGAAAGAAACCATCTTCCGCATCGAGGGGGAATCATCAACAGCCAGAATCGATTGCATTTACAGCTCCAACAGACGGGCAACAGGAAACAGGGTAGATGGTCAAAACAGCTCCACGGAGCCCGCGTCCATTTCACTTTGGGTGACAGGATTGGGCTTGTCGGGCAGATTGGGAAGACTTACGGCCGTGCCGTCCTCGTCCGTCCCCATGGCCGCCGCCCCCAGACGGAAGGCACAGGCATGCAAGGTATGTGCCATGTGCGCGATCAGCTGGGACGACATATCGTGGAACTGCAGCTCGGTCACCGCCAGGCTCAAGGCCTCGCGAGCAGCAGCAAGCCCGGGGGAGTTGGGCTGACCGGAGTGCGACAATTGAACATTGGCCTCATCAAAGCGTTGCAGAAGGTTCTGCGTGGCATGGTCGAGCAGACCTTCGAGACGCTGCAGGTCACGCAGCGTGACGAGCAAGGCATCTTGCAGCTCTGCAGCCACCATGACAGGCACGGCAACTGCAGGCAAACCCGATGAGTTTTGCATTGTCTGCATTGTTACTCCAACAGCGAAAAATCCCTCTCATGGCGGCCCCGCCGCCATGCACCACGCAATGAACCGGCCGCTGCCATCGCCACGGCTGCCACGCAACCCGATTTGACGACCAACGCACCCAATGTTCCAAAATGTATCCAATGATAGCGTCCTTGGCTATGCGCAATCGCAGGAACAGCCCTTGAACATCCTCCATATTGAAGACTCTGCGGCGGATCAGGCCCTGGCGCGGCTCAGCCTCAAGCGCGGCGGGCTGGCATGCGAACTCACGGCCGTGGACAGTCTGCTGGCCATGGACGAAGCCCTGCAGGCCCGGGATTTCGACCTGATCCTGGCCGACTACCACCTGCCGGGCTTCACGGCGCTCGATGTCTGGGAGCTGGTACGCGCCCGCCCCGCGCCCCCGCCCTTTGTGCTGCTGTCGGGGGCGATCGGCGAGGCGGCGGCCGTGGATATCATGCGCCTGGGCATCAGCGACTATCTGCTCAAGGACCAGATCACCAGCCTGCCGCGCGTCGTCAAGCGCGCGCTCGAGGTGCATGAGGCCAGACTCGCACGCCATCGCGCCATGCAGGAACTGGCGGCCTCCGAAAAGCGTCTGGCCGAGCTGACCGAGCATCTGCACACCAGCATCGAACAGGAGCGCGCCAGCATCTCGCGCGAGATTCATGACGATATCGGCGGCTCGCTGACCGCCGTCAAGTTCGATCTGGCCTGGATCTCCCGCAACAGCCCCGAAGGCTCGATGCGCGAACATGCCAGGTCCGCCCTGGAAATGCTGGAGCACGCACTGGGCGCGAGCCAGCGCATCATGCAGAACCTGCGCCCGCCCGTGCTGGACCAGGGTCTGGTCGCCGCCGTGCAATGGCTGGCCCAGGACTTCGAGCGCCGAACCGGCGTCGCCACCAGGCTGCGGACCAGCCGCGAGCACATGCAGGTGGCGCCCGCGCTGCAGGTGGCCGTCTACCGCACGGCACAGGAGTCCCTGACCAATATCCACAAGCATGCACAAGCCAGCCAGGTGGAGCTGGACCTGTCCGACCACGAGGGTTTTTTGACACTGGAAGTAACAGACAACGGCCTGGGCCTGAGCCCGCAGGCCCGGGACAAGCCGCAGTCCTTCGGCTTGCGCGGCCTGAGCGAGCGCGCACGTACCGTACAAGGCTGGTTGGATGTAAGTAGCCAAGCGGGCAAGGGAACCTCTATCATTCTCACCATTCCGCTGGCTGATATCCAAAAAACATGAGCGCCCGGCCATAGCCCATGTTGCGACCGCCAACTGTTTCCCTGGGAGAACGACCTTGATCCACGTGGTGCTATGCGATGACCATGCCATCTTGCGAAGAGGCATACGCGACACCTTGGCCGAAGCCGCGGACATCATCGTCACCGCCGAGGCCGGCAGCTATGCCGAACTGCGCGAGCAGCTGCGCACCGCCGCCTGCGACGTGCTGCTGCTCGACATCAATATGCCGGGCCGCAACGGACTGGAAGTGCTGGCCAGCGTGCGCGAGACCCATCCCCAGATCCGCGTCATCATGGTCTCCATGTACCCCGAGGACCAGTATGCGCTGCGCTGCATCAAGGCCGGCGCGGCCGGCTATGCCAACAAGGCCGGCGATCCGGTGCTGCTCATCGAGGCCGTGCGCACCGTGCACGGCGGGCGCAAATACCTGACCGCCGAAGTGGCCCAGATGCTGGCCGACAGCCTGGCCCAGCCGGCCCCGCCGGTTTTGCACGAGAGCCTGTCGGAGCGCGAGATGCAGACTCTGGTGAAGATTGCGGGCGGCCAGCGGCTCACCGATATCGCGCAGGAGCTGATGCTCAGCCCCAAGACGGTCAGCGTGTACCGGGCGCGCGTGCTGGAGAAGCTGGACATGAGCAGCAATGCCGAGCTCACGGCCTATGCCATACACAACCAGCTGATCTAGAGTTTCTCTCCTCAGCGGCCCGCAGGCCAGGCAGCCCGGGACATGCGGCAGCCTAGGCCCCGAAGATCGCTATGCCTTTTTGCAGCAGCGCCACCAGCGGCTGCTCCAGCAGCGGCAGCGTCGCCACCAGCCCCGTCAGCCCCACGGTCAGCGTGACGGGAAAGCCCACGGCATAGATGTTCATCTGCGGTGCCACGCGCGAGATGATGCCCAGCACCAGGTTCACGAACAGCAGCATGGCAATCATGGGCAGGGCGATCCAGAAGGCGCTGGAAAACACCGCACTGCCCATCTCGTGCAGCCGCATCTGGGCAATCGCATGCATGAAGTTGCCGTCGACCGGAAAGGCCTGGAAGCTCTTGAGCACGGCCATCAGCACCAGCAGGTGACCGTTGATGACGATGAACAGCAGCGTGGCGATCTGCACCATGAAACGCGCCACGGCGCTGAGTTGGGCATTGCTGGTCGGATCGAAGAAGGAGGCGAAGTTCAGGCCCATCTGCAGGCCTATCACCTCGCCGGCCACCTCCACCGCGGCCATCACCAGGCGCACGGCAAAGCCCACGGACAGCCCGACCACAACCTGCTGCACCAGCGTGCCCAGGGCCTGCGCCGAGGCAATGCTGACCACGGGCTGCTCGCCCAGCACCGGCTGGGCGCACAGAGCCACCAGAAAAGCCAGGCCTACCTTGAGCCGCATGGGAATGGCGCGCTGCGAAAACACGGGTGCCGTGGTGAACAGCGCCAGCACGCGCACAAAAGGCCAGATCAGGGGCGACAGCCAGGCCGCGATCTGGGCTTCGCTGAACGAGATCATCCGACCGAACCGGGAATGCTTTCGATGGTGCGGCGGATGAAGTCCACCAGCGTGGACAGCATCCAGGGCCCGGCCACGGCAAACACCAGAACGGCCGCCAGCAGCTTGGGCACAAAGGCCAGGGTTGCCTCATGCACCTGGGTGACGGCCTGGAAGACGCTCACGACCAGGCCCACGGCCATGACCACACCCAGCACCGGCATGGAGATCATGAGCAGCAGGGTCAAGGCCTCGCGACCAAAGGTCAGAACAAATTGGGAAGTCATCGCGTATACCCTTGGCTAGACCGCAAAGCTCGCGGCCAGAGAGCCGATGATCAGATTCCAGCCGTCGGCCAGCACAAACAGCATGAGCTTGAAGGGCAGGGCCACCAGCACCGGCGAGAGCATCATCATGCCCAGCGACATGAGGATGGAGGACACCACCATGTCGATGACCAGAAACGGAATGAAGATCATGAAGCCGATCTGGAACGCGGTCTTCAGCTCGCTGGTCACAAAAGCCGGCACCAGCACGCGCAGCGGCGCGGTTTCAGCGGTGACATTGGCGTCCAGCTTGGCCAGGCGCTTGAACAGCGAAAAGTCCGACTGACGCGTCTGCTTGAGCATGAAGCTGCGCATGGGCGCCTCGGCCTTGTCCAGGGCCTGCTCGAAGGAGATGCTGTTCTGGGTATAGGGCAGGTAGGCCTCCTGATAGACCTTGTCCAGCGTGGGCCCCATGACGAACATGGTGAGGAACAGCGACAGCCCGATCACCACCTGATTGGGCGGCGCGGACTGCGTGCCCAGCGCCTGGCGCAGCAGCGACAGCACGATGACGATGCGGGTGAAGCCCGTCATCAGCAGCAGTATGGCGGGCAGAAACGACAGTGCCGTAAAGAACAGCAGTGTCTGTATGGGCACCGAATAGCTGCTGCCGCCCGCGCCCTGACCCACCAGCAGGGGCAGGCTGGCGGGAGCCCCCTGCGCGGCTGCGGCCAGGGGCGTGAGCAGCGCGGCAAGGGCAGCGGCGCGAAATACGAACTTAGACATTTCCTGAGTCCCGGGCCCGCGCCAGCGAATCGGTGAAGGATGGCGTCGACGGCGCATTTGCTGCGAAAGAATGAGCAGACTGCGCAGCATTCCCATGGGCTTGAAGCACGTGCAGGCATTGAATCTGCTGCGCCGTCACCCCCAGCACCAGGCGTACGGCCTCGCTGCCCTCGCCCACCAAAACGGTCACCACGCGCTGCTGCGGGCCCAAGGACAGGCTGCCCAGCACCTGCGACGGCAGGGGAGCCGCACCGCGCGCCAGGCCCAGGCCGCGCGGCAGCAGGTTCTTGTGCTGCAGACGGCGCACCAGCCACGGCAGCACGGCCATGGCCGCCACGAACAAGGCCACGAGAATCAGCGTGGGCCACATGGAAGGGGCCGCGCCCGCAGCGGAATCAACCACGGCTGACCCGGCGCAGACGTTCGGAAGGGGTCACCACATCGGTGAGGCGGATACCGAACTTGTCGTTGACCACCACCACTTCGCCCTGGGCGATCAGATAGCCGTTGACCAGCACGTCCATGGGTTCGCCGGCCAGCGCATCCAGCTCCACCACCGAGCCCTGGGCGAGCTGCAGAATGTATTTGATGGGCACCTTGGTGCGGCCCAACTCCACCGACAGCTGCACCGGGATGTCCAGCACCATATTGATGTCGTGCACCGGCACATCGCCATAGGGACGCGAGGCGTCGCCCGAGAGCGGACCGCCCTGCTCGGACACATCGGGGCCGGCAGCGGCCTCGTCATGCTGACGCTGCTCTTCCAGCGCTTCGGCCCAGCCGGAGAACGGATCGTCGCCCGCGGGCTTGTTGTCATCAATTGCCATGGTTCTCTCCCACCCAGCCTGTATCGCCGCCTCTCAGGCAGCGCTCCACGCGGATTGCATATTTGTCGTTGTGCGTGCCGTACTGGCACTCGAAAATCGGGACCCCGCCTATGGAGGCGCGGATCAGTGGCTCCCGGTCCAGCTCGATGAAGTCGCCGGGACGCATGGCCAGCAACTGCTCCACCGTCGCATCGGCGCGGGCCAGCTCGGCCACCAGCGTCACGTCGGCGGCCTGGATCTCGCGCGTGAGCACCTTGACCCAGCGGCGGTCCACCTCGATGGCATCGCCCTGGGTGGAGGAATACAGCACGTCGCGGATGGGCTCCATCGTTGCATAGGGCATGCAGATATGGATGGAGCCGGTGATATCGCCGATTTCCAGCTGGAAGGCCGTGGAGACCACGATCTCGCTGGGCGTGGCGATATTCGCGAACTGGGGCTGCATCTCCGAGCGCTGATAGACCAGCTCCAGCGGATAGATGCCATGCCAGGCTTTCTTGTACTCCTCGCAGATCACATTGACCAGGCGGTTGATCACGCGCTGCTCGGTGTGCGAGAAATCGCGGCCCTCGATACGGGTCTGCAGGCGGCCGGTGCCGCCGTACAGAGTGTCGATGACGCCGAAGACCAGCGAGGGATCGCAGACCACCAAGCCGTTGCCGCGCAGCGGACGGATGGCCACGATGTTGAAATTGGTCGGGACCACCAGCTCGCGCAGGAAAGCGCTGTAGCGCTGCACGCTGACCGTGCCCACCGAGACCTCGGGGCTGCGGCGGATGAAGTTGAACAGGCCGATGCGGAAATTGCGCGCAAAGCGTTCGTTGACGATCTCCATGGTGGGCATGCGCCCACGCACGATGCGCTCCTGGCTGGAGATGTCGTAATTGCGGACCTGGCCGAGCTCGATCGACTCCACCTCGGAGCGCTGGCTTTCGCCGGTTACCCCCTCCAGAAGAGCATCAACCTCTTCCTGGGAGAGAAAAGAATCGCTCATGCGCTTCTCCCTGTTTACTGGATGATGAAGCTGGAAAACAGCACGCGGCGCACCGGACTCTTGCGGCCGGAGCGCGGGCTGTCGTCTTCCTCATCGTCGTCACGCGAACGCTTCTTGGCGCTGGCGCCATAGCCCAGCGGTGCGGAAACCTCGGTCAGAATGTCTGTAGCCAGCTTTTCCTTGCCTTCGCGCGCCAGCAGCTCGTCGGCCGTGCGCTGGGACACCAGCATCAGAATGCCGCTGCGGATGCTGGGCAGGTATTGCTTGACGGTGGAAGCCGTCTTCTCGTCGGCCAGCTCCAGCGTGATGCCCAGCTGCACAAAGCGATCGCCACCGGGGTCGGCCAGATTGGCCACCATATTGTCCAGCGGCAGAAAGGTCGGCACCGTGGCGTGGGACGACGCGCTCTCCTCGCCGTCGGCGGCGCTGTGGCGCTGCTGCATCATCCACACATAAGCGCCTGCCGCGACTATGGCCAGCACGGCAATGATGGCCACGATGACGATCAGCTTCTTGCTCTTGGCCGGAGCAGGCGCAGCAGGGGAGGCATTGGAGTTGGCTGACACGGCGGGTATTCCTCAAAAGTGAGGGACTGCATCCGCCCCGCAGCCATTGCCGCGACACGAAAGGTCCACGCCGAAATTATTGGCCGTCTGCCCCCGGCGCCATTGCCGGAATAAAACTGCGAAATCCTGATTGATCGGGGGTTCACCGCGCGCCCGGACCACTCCAAGGCGCCCCT
>JAFAIY010000473.1 GCA_019236485.1 Comamonas sp.
GGACCTGTTCCCCGACGCGGTCTATGTGTTCACGCCCAAGAGCGAGATCATGGCCATGCCGCGCGGCGCCACCGTGGTCGACTTCGCCTATGCGATCCACAGCAAGATCGGCCACCGCACCACGGCGGCCAAGATCAATGACGAGGATGTGCCGCTGCGCACCGAACTCAAGAGCGGCGATGTGGTGCAGATCATCACCTCCGAGACCGCCACGCCCAACCCCGCCTGGCTGGGCTTTGTGAAGACCGGCCGCGCGCGCTCCAAGATTCGCTCCTTCCTCAAGAACGCCGCCCAGACCGAGGCCGGCCAGCTCGGCGAGACCCTGCTGACCCAGGCGCTGCGCGCCGAAGGCATCGATGCCATACCGCCCCAGAGCGAGGCCAACAAGCCCGTATGGGATGAGATTCTGCGCATCACCGGCAACCGCGCGCCGGCCGACCTCATGGTCGATATCGGCATGGGCCGGCGCATTGCCTCCCTGGTCGCGGCGCGCATGACGACCTCCATGACCAAGCAGGGTGTGCGCCCCGATGCGCTGCTGATCACCCAGGAGCGCTTCAACACCAGCAACCGCCCGTTCCAGGGCGCCGTCACGCTCAACGGCGACGAAAGCAGCTCGGTCTATTACTCGCACTGCTGCCGCCCCGTGCCCGGCGACCCCATACTCGGCTATCTCGGCGGCCAGGGTCTGGTGGTGCACCATGCGCAGTGCAGCAATGCGATCAAGCTGCGCGAAAAAGACGCCGACCGCTTCATCACCGTGGACTGGGCCGACGACATCACGCGCCTGTTCGAGGTCGGCATCGTGGTCACCGTGCACAACAACAAGGGCGTGCTGGCCCGCGTGGCGGCCGAGCTGGCCAATGCCGAGGCCGATATCGTGCGCATAGACATGGCCGACGAAGTGGCCGTGGGCACTACCGACCTGCGCTTCGTCATCTCCGTGCACAACAATGTGCAACTGGACAATGCGCTGCGCAATCTGCGCCGCCTGCACTCGGTGATCCGCGCCAGCCGCATCATTGCCTGACCGCCCCGGCGGCGATTTCGCGGCCCAAGCTTTGTTTGCATTCCGCAGCCCTGCGGAATTGCCTGGCGAAGCCGGCACGTCTTTGCAGGCAGGCGACAATCGCCTCATGCCCCATACCGCTTCTACGTCTCTCAACGCCGGACGGCAGCTGCTGGCCGCGGCCGTCGCCGCGGCCCTGCTCGCCGGCTGCGCCACCCGACCCGAGCCCGCTCCGGCCACGGCGCCAGCCGCCACGTCGCAGGCAGCCGACAGCGAGGCCCAGGCCGAAAGCCGCATCCAGGCCAGCAACTTCGCGCACTGGAAGCAGGAATTCGCCGTGCGCGCGCGCGCGGCCGGAATCACGGAGCGCACGCTGCGCAGCGCGCTGGCCAACGCCAAGCTGCAGCCCAGCATCATCAAGCTGGACCGCGCCCAGCCCGAATTCACGCGCACGCCCTGGCAGTATCTGGACAGCGCGGTCTCCGCGCAGCGGATCAAGACCGGCAAGGCCAAGCTGCAGGAATATGCGGCGCCCATGCAGGCCGCGAGCCAGCGCTATGGCGTGCCGGCCAGCGTGATCACGGCCATCTGGGGCATGGAGAGCAATTACGGCAGCAACTTCGGCAGCTTCTCGGCCATCGATGCGCTGGCCACCCTGGCTTTTGACGGGCGCCGTGCCGAATGGGCGCAGAAGGAGCTGATTGCGGCGCTGCGCATCATCGACAACGGCGATATCGACGCCGCCCACATGATTGGTTCCTGGGCCGGCGCCATGGGCCATACGCAATTCCTGCCCTCGGTGTTTCTGCAATATGCGGTCGATGCCGACGGCGACGGCCGCCGCGACATCTGGGGCTCCATGGCCGATGTCGCGGCCTCCACCGCCAACTATCTGGCCAGCTCGGGCTGGAGCGCCGACGAACCCTGGGGCGTGGAGGTACGCCTGCCCGCCGGCTTCGACTATGCGCGCACCGAGCTTGCCACGCGGCAGGACAGCAGCGCCTGGGCCGCCGAAGGCGTACAGAGCATGGACGGCCAGCCCCTGCCCACCATGGCCGGCGCCAGCGTCATCGCGCCCGCAGGTGCGCGCGGCCCCTCGTTCATGGTGGGCAGCAACTTCCGCGCCATCCTGCGCTACAACAATTCCACCAACTACGCGCTGGGCGTGGGCCTGCTCTCGCAGCAGCTGATGGGCGCAGGCGGCGTACAAGCCTCGTGGCCGCGCGATCTGAGCGCCATGAGCCGCGAGCAGACCAAGGCCCTGCAAGCGGCCCTCAACCAGCGCGGCTTCGCCGCGGGCAGTGCCGACGGCGTGATGGGCCCGGCCACGCGCGCCGGCCTGCGCCAGTACCAGCAAAGCCAGGGCCTGGTGGCCGACGGCTATCCCACGGCGGAGCTGCTGCAGCGCCTGCAGGCGGGCAACTGATAGCAAAAAGATAGCTTTTAGCGCTTGCCACTTCATGAATTCAGCATGAATCCAGTCAAAAACCGATGACTGGATGACGTTGCCCGCTCTCAAATAAAAAGCGCGACTCCGATACCGGAGCCGCGCTTTTTTGTTGGGGCCTGGGTTTGGGCCTGGTTCAGCTCTTGCCGGCGGGCTGGGGGTAGCTGACCTCCAGAATCTCCAGCATGCGCACGCCCGCGGGCGTGGGCAGGGCCACCTCGTCGCCCACGCGTGCCTTGAGCAGCGCTCGCGACACCGGCGCAATCCAGCTGACCTGGTTCTTGGCGCTGTCGGCCTCGTCTATGCCCAGGATGGTGATGGTGCGCTCCACGCCCTCGTCATCCACATAGCTCACGGTCGCGCCGAAAAACACCTGGTCGCTGCCCGCATGCACGGCGGGGTCCACGACCTCAGCGATTTCCATGCGCTTGGTGAGAAAGCGGATGCGCCGGTCGATCTCGCGCAGGCGCTTCTTGCCGTAGAGATAGTCGCCGTTTTCCGAGCGGTCGCCATTGCTGGCCGCCCAGTGCACGATCTCCACGATCTTGGGACGCTCGTTGTCGATCAGCTCGAGCAGCTCGTCCTTGAGACTCTGGTAGCCCTGGGGCGTGATGTAGTTTTTGCCACCGGCCGGCAACGGCGGCAGAGCGCCGACCTCATCATCGTCGTCGCCATCGGATTCTTTGGTGAAAGCCTTGCTCATGACCATGATCTTCACACAGATCGGGCGCCGGCAAATGCAGTGCGGGTTTGGAGGCAGAAAACGAAAAAGCCTCAGAATCTTGCGACTCTGAGGCTTGTCGTTTGGTGCGGCTGGCAGGAATCGAACCCACGACCCCTTGGTTCGTAGCCAAGTACTCTATCCAGCTGAGCTACAGCCGCTGAAGCAATTAGTATAACCGAGTTTTTCCACCCATTTGGGAAAACCCGAACTTTTCTGCTTATGGGATAAAAAACAGCGAGCCCCGCCATCCTGCCGGTCCAGGCTCAAAGCTCGGGCATGGCGCGCTCTATCAGCTCATCCATGGGAGCCGAGACATCGAGCGTGCCGAAAGCCAGGCCATGGCCGCCATTGAGGCGCGAGTGGCAGAAGGCCGCAGCGACCGCATCCGGCGCCCCCGTGGTGAGCAAGGCCGCCTGCATGGCCAGGGCCATGCGCTCGACCACATAGCGGCTGTTGTGCTCGAGCGCGGCCGTGTCGTTCAGCGCCTTGACCAGCCACTCGGTCTCGCGGTCCAGCGCCGCATGCTGGCCGCGCACGCGGTACAGCTCGGCAAACAGGGCATCCCGCACCTCGGGCTCGCGCCGCAAGGCGCGCAGCACATCCAGGCACTGCACATTGCCGCTGCCTTCCCAGATGGAGTTCAGCGGCGCCTGGCGGTATAGCCGCGGCAGAATGTTCTCCTCCACATAGCCTATGCCGCCCAGGCATTCCTGCGCCTCATTGACAAAGACCGGAGCGCGCTTGCAGATCCAGTACTTGCCCACGGCCGTGACCAGCCGCGCCAGCGCGGCCTCGTGCGCATCGTGCGGCGCGCGGTCCACGGCCCTGGCGATGCGCATGGCCAGCGTGGTCGCTGCCTCGCTTTCGAGCGCCAGATCCGCCAGCACATTGCGCATCAGCGGCTGGTGGATCAGGGTCTTGCCGAACACGCTGCGCTGGCGGGTGTGATGCAGGGCCTGGACCAGGGCCTGGCGCATGCCGGCCGCCGAGCCCACGGCGCAATCGAGCCGCGTGAGCGCCACCATCTCGAGAATCGTCGCCACGCCGCGCCCCTCGCCCCCCACCAGATGGGCCGTGGCACCCAGGAACTCGACCTCGGACGAGGCATTGCTCCAGTCGCCCAGCTTGTCCTTGAGCCGCTGGATGCGCACCGCATTCAGGCTGCCGTCGGGCAGCACGCGCGGCAGCAGAAAGCAGCTGAGGCCGCCCTCGGCCTGGGCCAGCACCAGATGCGCATCGCACATGGGGGCCGAGAAAAAGAACTTGTGGCCCACGATCTCATAGCTGCCGTCGCTCTGGCGCAGGGCCCGCGTGGTGTTGGCGCGCACATCGGTGCCACCCTGCTTTTCCGTCATGCCCATGCCTACGGTGCAGGCCGTCTTCTGCGCCTGGGGCAGGCTGCGCGGGTCATAGACGCTGCCCAAAATCCTGGGCAGCCACTCCTGGGACAGCGCCGGGCTGTGGCGCAGCACGGGAATCGCCGCATGGGTCATGGTCAGAGGGCAGCCCGTGCCCGCCTCGGCCTGGCCGGAAACATAGGACAGGGCCGCACGCACCACATGGGCGCCCTCTCTGTCCTCATGGTTCCAGGAAAAGCTGTGCACCTGCGCCGCCATGCTGTGGCGCATCAGCTCGTGGTAGGCCGGATGGAATTCCACCTCGTCGATGCGCCGGCCATAGCGGTCATAGCTGTGCAGAACCGGCTTGTGCGCATTGGCCAGCTCTCCCTGCAGCATCATCTCGGCACCGCAGACCCCGCCATGCCAGTGCAGATGCTCGACGGCCCAGCCGCCGCCTTCGCGCTCCACGCAGTCGCGCAGTATGCGGTCGCTGGACCAGAGGTTGTAGGCGGGCATGGGCTGGGGCTGGTTCAGCACCTCATGCGTCAGAAAACTGGCTTTGATCGACATCTGCAACGACCTCCATGACTCAAGAAAATATTACTTTCCACAAAAATTCAAGTCAACAGAAGTAATATTTAGCTTCAAACCACGACGCGAAACATCCAAACCGCTCGCCCAGAACCAGGATTGCCAGCATGCCGCCCCCGCCCCCAGACACCCAGGCCGTGCCCGGCGCGCGCGAGCTGCTGCTCAAGCTCCTGGCCTCGCGCAGAGAGCAGGCACTGAGCGCCGGCGAGGCCATACGCGCCGGCGCGCTGTTCGATATCGCACCCAACAATGTGCGCGTGGCACTCACCCGCCTGCTTGGCAGCGAACTGGTGGAAACAGCGGGGCGCGGCGCCTACCGCCTGGGCAGCAAAGGCCTGGCGCTGGGCCACGAAATCTCGGCCTGGCGCCACAGCAGCGAAGGCCTGACCGTCTGGCGGGGCGACTGGATTGCCGTGCTCGGCGATGTGCATGGGCGCAGCGACCGCAAAGCCCTGCGCTCGCGCGACCGCGCCTTGTCGCTGCTGGGTTTCAGGGAACTCGATCCCGGCCTGTATATCCGCCCCGACAATTTCGCGGGCTCTGCCACCGGCGTGCGCAAACGCCTGAAGGACCTGGGCCTGGCGCAGGATGTCCCGGTCTTTCTGGCCCAGGCTTTTGATGCCGGGCGCGAGGCGCGGGCCAAAACCCTGTGGGACAGACGCTTGCTGGAGCAGGCCTATAAACAAACCCGGCTTCAGCTCGAGCAATCGCTGGTACGGCTGCCGGCCATGCCGCTGGAGGCTGCGGCCCGCGAAGCCTGGCTGCTGGGCGACCGGGCCATACGCCAGCTGGTGTTCGATCCGCTGCTGCCCGAGCCGCTGGTGGACTGCAGCAGCCGCCAGGCCTTCATCGAGGCGCTGCGCCGCTACGACGCGGCGGGAGTGCAGCTGTGGCAGGCCTATCTGCAGACGGCCATGGAAAGCCACGGCACATAGACAAAAGCCTCAGAGTATTTCTACTCTGAGGCTTGTATCTGGTGCGGCTGGCAGGAATCGAACCCACGACCCCTTGGTTCGTAGCCAAGTACTCTATCCAGCTGAGCTACAGCCGCATTGGCGGAGAGGGTGGGATTCGAACCCACGGTACGTTTGCACGTACGCCTGATTTCGAGTCAGGTACATTCGACCACTCTGCCACCTCTCCTGTGTCGAAGCATCTATTGTAACCCAAAAAATCAGGGCTTCAGCAAAGTTTTGCCACCCATGTACGAAACCAGTGCTTCGGGCACGGTGATCGAGCCGTCGGCGTTCTGATAGTTCTCCAGCACGGCGACCAGCGTACGGCCCACGGCCAGGCCCGAGCCGTTGAGCGTGTGCACCAGTTCGTTCTTGCCCTGGGCGTTTTTGAAGCGCGCCTGCATGCGGCGGGCCTGGAAGGCTTCGCAGTTGGAGACCGAGCTGATTTCGCGGAAGGTGTTCTGCGCCGGCACCCAGACCTCGAGGTCATAGGTCTTGGCCGAGCCAAAGCCCATATCGCCCGTGCATAGGCTGACCACGCGGTAAGGCAGGCCCAGCTTCTGCAGCACGTCTTCGGCATGGCGCGTCATCTCTTCCAGCGCTTCGTAGCTTTTTTCGGGGTGGACGATCTGCACCATCTCGACCTTGTCGAACTGGTGCTGGCGGATCAGGCCGCGCGTGTCGCGGCCGCCGGAGCCGGCTTCGGAGCGGAAGCAGGGGCTGTGCGCCGTGAGCTTGATGGGCAGACGGTCTTCGGCCAGCACTTCGTCGCGCACCAGATTGGTGAGCGGCACTTCGGCCGTGGGGATCAGGTACAGAGCCGCGGTGTCGGGCACGGGCTCGGCGTCCTGGCCGCCCTTCTGGGCCGCGAACAGATCGCCTTCGAACTTGGGCAGCTGACCCGTGCCCCTGAGCGAGTCGCCGTTGACGATATAGGGCACATAGCATTCGGTGTAACCGTGCTGCTCGGTCTGCAGGTCAATCATGAACTGCGCCAGGGCCCGGTGCAGGCGCGCGATCTGGCCCTGCATCACGGTAAAGCGCGCGCCGCTGAGCTTGACGCCGGCCTCGAAATCCAGGCCCAGGGGGGCGCCCAGGTCCACATGGTCCTTGATCTCGAAATCAAAGGTCCTGGGCGTGCCGAAGCGGCGCACTTCCACATTGCCCTCTTCGTCAGCGCCCACGGGCACGGATTCATGGGGCAGATTGGGCACGGCGGCCAGCATGGCTTGCAGCTCGGTCTGGATCTGGTCCAGGCGCGTGGCCGACTGCTCGAGCTCGGTCTTCATGGCCGCGACTTCGGCCTTGGCGGCTTCGGCGGCGTCCTTCTCGCCCTTGCCCATCAGCATGCCGATCTGCTTGGACAGCTGGTTGCGCTTGGATTGCAACTCCTCCGTGCGGGTCTGGATGGACTTGCGTTCGGATTCCAGCGCCTTGAAGGCTTCCACATTCAGGAAGGCTTGCGGATTTTTGCGGGTTTGCAGTCGGGCGACGACTGAATCCAGGTCTTTGCGGAGAAGTTGAATGTCGAGCATAGGCTGCAATTTTAGAGCGTCTGGCCGGACCTGGCTGCCGCGCAAGGACTTGGGCGCCAGGGTTTGTGCACAATCGCCTGCAAGCCGCGGCGGCCGCGCCGGGCCTGCCCAGCCCCAAGCCCCCATCTCCAGGAGCTGCCATGTTTTTTGTTTTCGGTCCCAACGGACAGATGGTGCGCCATGCGGCGGCCCAGCTTTCGCCGGTCTCCGGCATACGGCATATAGACCGCCCGCAGGCGCTGCGCACGCGCGCCGAGGATGCGCCCCCCTCGTTCCAGCAGATCTGGCGCGAGACCCGGCACAAGGCACCGGGCACCCTGCCCGAGCCTGCCGCCGAGAATTCCCATGCCCAGGCCGCCATCCAGGCCTACGCGGCCACCGAGCAGGACCGGCACCCCGAACGCCGGCCGCTGCAGCATGTTGCCGACGTGATGAGCGCGCAGCCCATGAGCGTGGCGCCCGATACCGTGGTCAACCAGGCCTGGCAGCAGCTGGCCGAGCGCGGCGTGGCGCAGGCGCCCGTGGTCAATGCGGCGGGCGGCGTGATAGGCCTGCTGCTGCGCGCCGATATGGCGCCGCTGGATCTGCTGCCCGAGCCCGGCGCCATAGAACAGGCGATTGCGCTGGCGCGCCGGCCGGTGCGCGAGGTCATGCTCTCGCCGGTGCCAGCGGTTTCGCCCGACACCGAGCTGCGCCGCGTGGCCACGGCC
>JAFAIY010000104.1 GCA_019236485.1 Comamonas sp.
AAGGCCCGCGTGCCTGCTGCCGGGCGCCACGCATCGGCGGCCGTATCCGGCGCCGCGGCCGGATAAGGAGAGCTGCCGGAGCCAGGGTTCAGGGCTTCCGGCTGTGAGGCAAGCGCTTAGTGACGGCGCTGCTGAGGAGGCTGGCCGCCGCCGGAGCGCTCGATATGGCGGAAGGTCAGGCGACCCTTGTTCAGGTCATAAGGCGACATTTCCAGCGTCACCTTGTCGCCGGCCAGCACGCGAATGCGGTGCTTGCGCATTTTGCCGCCGGAGTAGGCAATCAGCTGGTGGCCGTTGTCCAGCGTTACGCGAAAACGGGCGTCCGGCAAAACCTCGTCCACTCTGCCTTGCATTTCAATCAATTCTTCTTTGGCCAAAATATTTCCTTTCTAGAGAGAGTCAGTTCAGCTGGTTTTTCAGCACCATGCCGCGCCCTTCGGCGAGCGCATAGCGGCTGGCCGTCCCAGCGCTGTCGAACTGTCGGATGAACCTGAAAATCCGGTCGTATTTGCCGCGGCGGATGGAAACCGCTGCAGCCACCTTGCCGGTGTGAGTGATCTGGGTGAGGGCAGTAACAATGTAGTTGCCGACACGCTCAGTGATTTGTTCTGTATGCATATCGTGTCAACGGCGGCACCGGCCCATGCATGGGCTGCGCCTGCCAATAAGGGTGAAAACGGATCCGGTCCGAAGACCTGGACCATGAACGCCAGCCGTTTGCGGGTGGCTTGCTTTCTTGCCGAAGAGAGCACTCAAGACCCATGGGAGAGTCGAGCGTGAGGCAACGTGAGAACTGCCGGAGAAATTGCTGCAAAAGGCAAGTGCAATGCAGCAAGGTTGTGGATTATAAAGTATTGCGGTTTTATATGCAAATCGCAATGAAGCCCGCAGTGACATTGCGTAGCGCGGTTTCTTCGGCGCGCTTGGATGCGATTGAGCCGGCCGCTGCTCAATCGGGCACGGTTTCAGGCAATCAAAGGCATGGAGAGCTGTGCCGGGCTGCTGCCATGCCTGCGTTGACGCGATGCCGTCGACAGAGGGCCTCAGTAGGCGCTTGGGGCCTTGGCATCGAGCTGGGCGAACTGTGCGGGATAGAACTTCTCGGCCACATCCAGGTGGGAGCGCACGCGGCCCTTCAGCGCATTGATGCCGATATGGCTGAACAAGGGGTTGAGCGGATCGCTTTCGGGGCCGCGTGCCTGTTGCACGAGCTGGGAGGGAAGATCCAGCAGAGGCACTTCCCGGGCCTGCAGGCTGGGCGAGAAGAAATAGGCGATGGAGTAGCGGCTGGCTCCAGAGCGCGGTGAGACCACGCGGTGCACATTGGCGCGCAGATAGCCGTTGGTGGCCAGTTCCAGCATCTCGCCGATGTTCACGACAAAAGCGTTCTTGCGCGGCGGAACGTCCAGCCAGCCATGTGCCGTCTGCACCTGCAGCCCGCCGACCTCGTCCTGCAGCAGCAGAGTCAGCAGGCCACCGTCCTTGTGCGCGCCCACGCCCTGGTCGGACTGCGCCTGTGCCTGGCCGGGGTAGTGGATGATCTTCAGGCGGTTGTTATGCGGCGCGGCGACCAGGGCGTCGAGCGCCGTGGCCGGCTGCTCCAGTGCCACCAGAAAGGCCTGCAGCAGGCGCTTGGCCACTGTGCGGGTGGTCTCCAGCCAGGCCAGGATTTCGCCCTGCAGTGCGGGCAGTTCCTCGGGCCACTGGTTGGGGCCTTGCAGACCCCACCAGGCCGGCGTCTCGGGCGCTTGTTGTATTGGAGGCAGCTCCTCGCCGAAGTCGATCTGCTCGCGCAGGTCGGGCCGCAGGCGGGTGATTTCGCCGCCAACCCCGGTATAGCCGCGAAAATGGCGGGAGTTGCGCATGGCAATGCGCTGCTTGGCTTCGGGCGGCAGGGCGAAGAACTGGCGGGTAATGGTTTCCATTCGCTCGATCTGTGCGCTGTCTATGCCATGTCCTTCGAGGTAGAAAAAGCCGATGTCGCGTGCGACGCGCGCCAGTCGCGCATGGGCTGGGGTGTGGTGTGCGGAGTCACCCAGTTCCGCGAGGTCGATGACCGGCAGGGAGTCCAGTGGTGCGGAGGGCTGGACGGATGGCTGGTGGGAAATGGCTTGTGCGGTGCTCATGCAGGCTCCTGAAGGCCGTCGATGGAAGATGGTGATGAATCGCTCGCGGCGCTTGCCTGCTTCAAGGCCTGTCCCAGAACGGCCAGCAGGTCGTCGGGGTGCTCTAAGCCTATGGAAAGGCGCACCAGGCCCGGAGCAATGCCCACGCGCGCCAGCTCCGCGTCGCTGAGCAGATGGTGGGTGGTTTCGGCGGGAATGGCCGCCAGGGATTTGCTGTCCCCGATGTTGACCAGGCGCAGGAAGAGCTGCAGCGCGTCATAGAACTGCCGGGCCGCAGCCCTGCCTCCATGCAGCTCGAAGGACAGCAGGCCGGGGATCAGGCCGCCACGCAGATAGCGCCGGGCTTGTTCGCGGTCCGCGTGGCCGGAGACGGCCGCATGGAAAACGCGTGCCACCTGGGGCCGGGCCTGCAGAAAGTCCAGCACGGCCAGCGTGTTGCTGCTGATGCGCTCCATGCGCAGCGCCAGCGTTTCCAGCCCTTGCAGCAGCAAAAAGGCCGAGTGCGCGGCCAGCGTGGCTCCCGCATTGCGCAGCATGACGGTGCGCGCGCGTGCGAGCAGCGGAGCCTCGGGGTAGCGCTCGGTGAACACCACATGGTGGAAGGCCGGGTCCGGGCGCGTGAGCTGCGGATAGCGCCGGGTCTGCGCATTCCAGTCGAAGCGGCCGCCGTCCACGATCAGCCCCCCGATGACGGCCCCGTGGCCGCCTATGTATTTGGTCGCGGAGTGAACCACGACATCGGCGCCGTGCTCCAGGGGGCGGATGAGCAAGGGCGTGGCACAGGTGTTGTCCACCACCACCGCGATGCCGTGCTCATGGGCCAGTGCGGCAATCGCGGCAATGTCCGCCACCTCCCCCGAGGGATTGCCGACGGACTCCAGGAACACGGCCTTGGTGCGCTCTGTGATGGCCGCGCGCAAGGCATCGCTGTCGCCGCGCGCCACCACGGTGCTGGCGATGCCGCGGCCTTGCAGCACGTGCACCACCAGGTTGTGGGTGCCGCCATACAGGGCCGAGGCCAGGATCACATGGTCCCCGGCCTGCGCCAGAGTGGCCAGCGTGATGTCGATGGCGGCCATGCCGGAGGCTACGGCCAATGCGGCCGCACCGCCTTCCAGCTGGGCGATGCGCTGCTCCAGCACAACCTGCGTGGGGTTGCCGGTACGTGCGTACACCGGCCCTTCCTGCACCAGGTCGAACAGCTCTGCACCATGCTGGGCATCCTCGAACAGGAAAGAGCTGGTCTGATAGATGGGAACCGCGGCGCTGCGCTGGTGCTGCAGCCCATCGTAGCCCGCATGGAGCACGATGGTGTCGGGCCGCCAGGCGGCGCTCTGGCCGAATGCAGGTGCGTGGCTCATGCGGGGACTGCTTGCTTTTGCGTGGAGGCGGCCTCTGCCTGAACTGCCGGCGCGGCGCGCACCAGGGTGCCGACGATGTGCTGCGGGTTGCGCAGCAGATTCAGGATGGGGCAGTTCTTCTCCACGGCCGCGAACAGCTCTTGCAGCTGTGCATCGGAGGCGCTGGAGGCGACCTGGACTTCATAGCGGATGTCATGGGGCCAGATGGGCGTGGACTCGTGGCCGGGGTGGCCGCCGCGCGGGTCTATGGTGCCGCGCACGTCGACTTCCACGCTGTCCAGCGGCAGCTGCAGCAGCGCCGCCTGGATCTCAAAGATGTGGGTGACGCAGGTGCCGAGCACGCCCAGCTGCAGCTCGGGCGAGGAGGGGCCCAGATTGAAGCCGGCGAAGTCATAGGGGCTGTCGCTGATCACCTGGTGCTCGCGGATGCGCAGGCGGCGTATGCCGCTGCGTCCTTCGGCGCTGACATGAGCGTGCAGCGAGGCGGCTTCGGCACGGCCTTCGGCAATGCGTTGCTGTCGCCCCAGGACGGCGTGGCGTTTGTGATGCAGGTAGTCGTTCAGGCTCATGGTGTTTCTCCGGTTGGAAGGACGCCATGGTCGGCCAAGCCCGCGGCGCGGGCTACGAAGCTTTTTGAGCTTGCATATGCGCTTTTCGCATGCGAGG
>JAFAIY010000191.1 GCA_019236485.1 Comamonas sp.
GATGACGGCGATGGCGAGTGGAACTGCGTAATCCATGGTGTCTCCGGCCCTGGCGGGCATGGGTGGAAAGAAACGGGTGAAACTCTGCGGCCCGGGCAGGCTCGGGCCGGAAAATGCTCAGACCTTGTCAACCAGCAGGCGGTTGCCTATGACCTCGGCCACGCGATGCAAGCCGGGTTGGGGCAGGACGCCGGGGCGGCCCATGACGGTCCAGGCCGCGCCGCGATAGCGGACCTGGGCGCTGCCGTCGGCATTCCACTGGTCGACCATCACGGTCTCGCCCACATCCATGTTGACGTCGCGATTGCCTGAGGCCGGCTGCCGGCGCGGGCTGCGCTTGCGCACCAGATAGCAGGCCAGTACGGCGCCGGCCCCGAGGATGGCGGCGGCAAAGATCTGGGCATGGGTGCCCTGGCCCAGGTGGGCGGACAGGGCGCCGACTATGGCGCCCAGGGCCAGCATCAATAGATAGAAAGTGCCAGTCAACAATTCCGCAATGACCAGCAGACCGGCAAGCAGCCACCAGGCGGTGGAGTTGTCCATACTTCAGACTCCCTTGATGCATGTATTTAGTGCACCACATTCTGGGTGAAAAACGCCCTGTTTCAAAGCTGCAATAAGGATATTCCTTACACTTCGCGGCTGTTTCGTTTTTTGCGCCTGATTGCTTCGGAGGCTGTCCATGAAGTTTCGTTTTCCCATCGTCATCATCGACGAGGACTATCGTTCCGAGAACACCTCGGGTCTGGGCATCCGTGCCCTTGCTCAAGCCATTGAAGAGGAAGGCTTTGAAGTTCTGGGCGTGACCAGCTATGGCGACCTCTCGCAGTTCGCCCAGCAGCAGAGCCGGGCCAGCGCCTTCATCCTGTCGATAGACGACGAGGAGTTCACGCTGGGCAGCGACAAGGATCCCATCATCCACAGCCTGCGCGACTTCATCGGCGAAGTGCGTCGCAAGAATGAGGACGTGCCGATCTATATCTACGGCGAGACCAAGACCAGCCAGCACCTGCCCAACGACATATTGCGCGAGCTGCACGGTTTCATCCATATGTTCGAGGACACGCCCGAATTCGTGGCCAAGCACATCATCCGCGAGGCCAAGGCCTATCTGGAGAGCGTGCAGCCGCCGTTCTTCAAGGCGCTGCTGGACTATGCGGAAGACGGCTCCTACAGCTGGCACTGCCCGGGCCACTCGGGCGGCGTGGCGTTTCTCAAGAGCCCAGTGGGCCAGATGTACCACCAGTTCTACGGCGAGAACATGCTGCGCGCCGACGTCTGCAATGCGGTGGAGGAGCTGGGCCAGCTGCTGGACCACAATGGCGCCATCGGCGAGAGCGAGCGCAATGCGGCACGCATCTTCAATGCCGACCACTGCTATTTCGTGACCAACGGCACTTCCACCTCCAACAAGATCGTCTGGCACCATGCGGTGGCGCCCGGCGACGTGGTGGTGGTGGACCGCAACTGCCACAAGTCCATACTGCACTCCATCATCATGACGGGTGCGATTCCGGTGTTCCTCAAACCCACGCGCAACCACTTCGGCATCATCGGCCCGATTCCGCAGAGCGAGTTCTCGGTGGAGTCCATCCAGGCCAAGATCGCGGCCAACCCGCTGCTCAAGGGCGTGGACGCCAAGGCCGTCAAGCCGCGCGTGCTGACGCTGACCCAGTCCACCTATGACGGCGTGCTCTACAACACCGAGACCATCAAGAGCATGCTCGATGGCTATGTGGCCAACCTGCACTTCGACGAGGCCTGGCTGCCGCATGCGGCCTTCCACCCCTTCTATGGCAGCTACCACGCCATGGGCAAGAAGCGCGCGCGTCCCAAGCATTCCGTGGTCTACGCGACCCAGTCCATCCACAAGCTGCTGGCCGGCATCAGCCAGGCCTCGCATGTGCTGGTGCAGGACAGCCAGAACGAGAAGCTGGACCACCATCTGTTCAACGAGGCGTATCTGATGCACACCTCGACCAGCCCGCAGTACAGCATCATCGCCAGCTGCGACGTGGCGGCCGCGATGATGGAGCCGCCCGGCGGCACGGCGCTGGTGGAAGAGTCGATTCTCGAAGCGCTGAACTTCCGCCGTGCCATGCGCAAGGTGGACGACGAGTTCGGCGACGATGACTGGTGGTTCGAGGTCTGGGGTCCCGAGGCCCTGGCCGAGGAAGGCGTGGGCACGGCCCATGACTGGATCATCCGCGGCCATGACGCTGCACGCAAGGGCAAGACCAAGAACGGCAAAGCCTTCGACAACTGGCATGGCTTCGGCGATCTGGCCGACGGCTTCAACATGCTGGACCCGATCAAGTCCACCATCGTCACGCCCGGTCTGGACCTGGACGGCGACTTTGCCGACACCGGCATTCCGGCCTCCATCGTCACCAAGTATCTGGCCGAGCACGGCGTGGTGGTCGAGAAGACCGGCCTGTACTCGTTCTTCATCATGTTCACCATCGGCATCACCAAGGGCCGCTGGAACACCATGCTGACGGCGCTGCAGCAGTTCAAGGACGACTACGACCGCAACCAGCCGCTGGTGCGCATCCTGCCCGAGTTCGTGCAGCAGCACCGCCGCTACGAGCGCATGGGCCTCAAAGACCTGTGCCAGCATGTGCACGAGCTCTATGCCAAGTACGACATCGCGCGCCTGACGACGGAGATGTATCTGTCGGATCTGAAGCCCACGATGAAGCCTTCGGATGCCTATGCCCATATCGCGCAGCGCAAGACCGAGCGTGTGGAGATCGATCACCTGGTGGGCCGCACCACCGTGGGTCTGGTCACGCCTTACCCGCCCGGCATTCCGCTGCTGATTCCCGGT
>JAFAIY010000268.1 GCA_019236485.1 Comamonas sp.
TGCGAGGTGCCGCTGCGGAAAAAGCTGTAGAGCTGCATAGGGTTCACTCCGGCCGGCCCACGGTCAGCGCGATCTCGCCCACGCCTGCCACGCGGCCCGTGATCCGGTCGCCGGGCAGCACGGCGCCCACGCCCTCGGGCGTGCCCGTGTAGATCAGGTCGCCGGGCTGCAGGTGGTAGAACAGGGACAGGTCGGCAATGATTTCGCGGATGTTCCAGATCAGCTTGTTCACATCGGACTGCTGTCTGACCTGGCCGTTGACCGATAGCTCGATGGCGCCGGACTCGATGACCTGGCCTGGCATCGGTACCACTTCGGCGGCGACCGAGGACTGCTCCACGTCCTTGCCCAGATCCCAGGGCCGGCCCTTGTCGCGCGCCACCAGCTGCAGGTCGCGGCGCGTCATATCGAGGCCGCAGGCATAGCCGTAGATGTATTCATGGGCCTGTTCGGCGGGAATGCGGAAGCCGGCCTTGCCGATGGCGACCACCAGTTCCATCTCGAAGTGGTAGTTGCTGGTCTCGGGCGGATAGGCCACGGTGGCGCCGGATGGCGTCAGCGTCTGCGGGGCCTTGGTGAAATAGAAGGGGCGTTCGACGCTTTTGTCCACGGGGCGGCCCATCTCGACCGCATGGGCGTGGTAGTTGCGGCCCACAAAGAACAGGCGGTTGACGGGCAGGCGCTGCTCGCTGCCGCGCACGGGCAGGGATTGCACGGGGGGCGGAGCCCAGAGATAGTTGGCTTGGGTCATGAAAAAATTTCCTTCAAGCTAGGGGCGGGCCGTTCAACCGAGCTGAGAGCGGTAGGTATGGACGGCTTCGAAGATCGGGGTGTCGGCAAAGCGGAACAGATCCAGTTGCGGCTGGTCGGCATCACAGCTGGCGGTAAAGCTCTGCCACGAGGGCACGACAAACATGTCGCCGCGCCGCACCTGCCATTGGCGCTCGCCCACGGTCACCGTTCCCTGACCGTCAAAGACCTGGAACACGGCCGAGCCCACCTCGCGCTTGGGCTGGGTGCTGGCACCGCTGGCCACGCGGTGCATTTCGCAGCGCATGGTGGGCAGCACGTCGCGGCCGTTCGTGGGGTTGGTGTAGCGCACGGCCGCATGGCCGGGGCTGATGGTGGCGGCATGGCCTTCGGCTTCGAGCGCCAACTGCTCGGCCAGCGCACGGTCGGTATCCACCCAGCGATAGGCCAGCAGCGGCGTGACCGCTGTCTCTTGCAGATGGGCCACGGGCCGCAGGCCGGGGTGGGCCCAGAGGCGCTCGGAACGCGAGAACTCGGGCGTAGCGCGCTCGTGCGGTTCCAGATGTAGTCGGCCATGCTCGAAGAACTGGGACTCGGTGTAATGGGCGAAGGGAATGTCCAGCCCGTCTATCCAGGCCATGGGCTGGCTGGCCGCGTTGTGGTGGGCATGCCAGTTCCAGCCGCCCTGGGGCAAGAAATCGCCGCGCGACATGCGGATGGAGTCGCCGTTGACCACGGTCCATACGCCTTCGCCTTCGACCACAAAGCGGAACGCATGCTGGGTGTGGCGGTGCTCGGGCGCGTCCTCTCCGGGCATCAAGTACTGGATGGCGGCCCAGAGCGTGGGCGTGGCAAACGGGCGGCCGCCCAGAGCCGGGTTGGCCAGCGCAATCGCGCGGCGTTCGCCGCCACGGCCCACGGGGACGATGCGGCCGGCCTCGTCGGCCAGCTTGAGCAGATGCTCCCAACGCCATAGATGGGGCGCGGCCTGGCTTTGGGGATGGGCGGGCATCAGGCCGCTGATTTCTGTCCACAGCGGCACCAGCATTTCTTGCTCGAAGCCGCGGTATAGCTGCTCCAGCGCGGGCGTGGGTTCGGGCTGACCGGGGGTGTTCAAGGCCCTGAGCTTGACCGGGGAGGGCAGGGCTTCTACCAGGCTCATTTCTGTCTCTTTCTTCTGCGGGTCATATCTGGGTGCGCACGGCTGCCTTGGGTCTTATTGCCTTGATCTGGTCCAGGCCGTCGCCACGGTAAATAAACAGCATGCTGATGATTAGCATAATGTTGATTTGAATCAGTGCTCATGGGATTAACCCAGGTGGCCGGTTTGCCCGGCCCGGCGGGCTAGTCGTGCGAATATCGGGACTTCAGAGCAGGCTTGGGCCAGCCCATCAAGACATGCAATACCAACCCGCAGAACTAGAAAACTATCCCGGCTACCACATTCGCCGACTGCAGCAGATCGCGGTGGCCGTGTTCATGGAGGAGACCGAGGAGTTCGGTGTCACGCCCGTGCAGTACGCCTCCCTGTCGGCCGTGCTGCGGCAGCCGGGCATCGATCAGCGCACGCTG
>JAFAIY010000367.1 GCA_019236485.1 Comamonas sp.
TCTTCGATGCCCACCACGTTGAGGAAGGTTTCCTGCTGGCCAGCGAACGAAGCGTCGGGCAGGTCTTCCGCAGTCGCGGAAGAGCGCACGGCAAACGAGGCCTGGTCATTGCCGGCCTGCAGGCGCACGAATTCGTCGCGGATGGCCTTCTCGAGATCGGCCGGGAAGGGCTGGTTCTCGACCAGGCCGCGGATCTCGGCGCCGACGGCGGCCAGGGCGCGCACATCATCCACGTCCAGGGCCGCCAGCTTGGCCGAGATCTTGTCGGCCAGGCCTTCGTAGGCCAGGAAGTCGCGGAAGGCATGGGCCGTGGTCGCGAAGCCCGTGGGCACGCGTACGCCCTGGGGCAGCTGCGAGATCATTTCGCCGAGCGAGGCGTTCTTGCCGCCTACGGACTCGACGTCGGTCATTCTCAGTTTTTCAAACGGAACGACCAGTGCGGTCGCCTCGAACAGTTGAGACATGGGAAGCTCCAAAGTTAAAAATCGGTACGCAGGCGGCGCTGGGCTGAATGGCCAGGGCACGCGAACCCATGCTGCATCAAGGCAGTGCTTTGCTGTTCTGGATGTCGACCGTCAACGAGCATGGGTTGGAATTTGGGAATAATGGGCGCCATTGTAGGCCGAGCCAAGGCAGTTCGCGTGGCTCAAGCCTGTTTCAGAGTCCGGGGCATGGCATTGCCAACCCGCCGCCATCTAATCACCGCCCGCACCATGCATACCCATACGATTTTTGTCATTTCCGACGGCACCGGTATCACCGCCGAAACCTTTGGCACGGCCATCATGGCCCAGTTCGATACCAAGCCTCGCATCGTGCGGATGCCGTTCGTGGACTCCATGGACAAGGTGCATCAGGTCATTCGCCAGATCAACCATGTAGCCTCCGTGGAAAGCAAAAAGCCCATCGTCTTCACCACCCTGGTCAATCAGGAACATCTGGACGCCATAGAAGCCAACAGCAAGGGCAAGGTGTTCGATATGTTCGGCACCTTCGTGCGCCCGCTGGAGATCGAGCTGGGCCAGAAGTCGCTGCACCGCGTGGGCCGCTTCGCCGACATCAGCGAGAGCAAGGAATATCTGGAGCGCATGGAGGCCATCAACTACACCCTGGCTCATGACGACGGCCAGACCAATACCGATCTCACAGGCGCCGATGTGATCCTGGTAGGCGTGAGCCGCTCGGGCAAGACCCCGACCAGCCTGTATCTGGCCATGCAGTTCGGCCTCAAGGTCGCCAACTACCCGCTGATCCCCGAGGACTTCGAACGCAAGCAGCTGCCTCCGGCGCTCGAGCCCTTCCGCAAGAAGCTGTTCGGCCTGACCATCGATCCCGCGCGCCTGTCCAGCATCCGCAACGAGCGCCGCCCCGACTCCAAGTACGCGAGCCTGGCCAACTGCCGCTACGAGGTTGCCGAGGCCGAATCCATGATGCGCCGCAGCGGCATCGAATGGCTGTCGAGCACCACCAAGTCGATCGAGGAAATCGCCACCACCATCCTGCAGGAAGTGCTGCCCCAGCATCTGGGGCATTGATCAAGACTCCCCCTGAGGCGCTTTGCGCCTTCCCCCTCTCTCGCTGCGCGGGAGGGGGACGCAGCCTTCGCCGCGAGGTGGCTCTTGCTCGGCTGCTCTGACTTGAGGCCCACCGAATGCTAAGAGGACGGATAGCTCAGCTCAGCTCAGCTTTGCCTGCTGCGGCAGCTACAGCAGCAGATAGTCGACCAGGGCGCGGACCTTGGCCGGCACATATTGCCGGTCCCTGAAGCAGGCGAAGAAGTCCAGCGGAGCGTCGTCGAACTGCAGCTGTCCCCTGCGCCCGGGTTTGAGCGTCAGCGGCAGCAGCCGGCCCTGACGCACATGCTCGTGCACGATGAAACTGCCGGCCCAGACTATGCCGCCGCCGGCCACGGCGAATTCGGTCAGCGCGTCTATATCGCTGCCTATGGCCGCTATGCGCTGCTGCGGGTCCGCACGCTGGCCGTCGCGCAGAAAAGGCCAGCGCATCAGCCGCCCGTCGCGCTCGCGCCTATAGAGCAGGCAGGCATGCTCGAGCAGATCCTGGGCCGTCTGCGGGCTGCCATGCTGCTGCAGATATTGCGGCGACGCATAAAGCCTGCGCGGCACGGATGCCAGCTGGCGCACCGACATGCCGGGCTCCAGCACATCGCGGTAACGCACGCTGAGGTCCACATCCTCCTTGAGCACGTCCACATGACGGTCGGCAATCAGCAGCTCCAGCTCCAGCCGCGGATGGCGGGCCGCGAACGCCGGCAGCAGCGGCGCCAGCACATGGCGGCCGAAAGCGGCCATGCAGGCAATGCGCAGACGGCCTTGCAGTTCGCCATGGATCAGCGACAGGTCGGACTGGGCTTTTTCGAGCTCATCCAGCACCGGCGCGACACGGGCCAGATAGCGCTCGCCGGCCTCGGTCAAGGCCATCGATCTGGTGGTGCGCGTGATCAGGCGCGTGCCCAGTTCGCGCTCCAGCCGCGCGATGTTCTGACTCGCTGCCGCCGGCGAAATGCCCAGCTGGCGCGCGGCCGAGGCGATGGAGCCGCCCTCCAGCGCTTTGACAAAGGTTTCTATGGCTCGCAGATTCGGCATGACTGCGAATGTATCTGCAATTAAATTCGATAGTTTTGCTTATGAGTGCCACAAGCCCCGGGCCTCTACCGCCAACCGCCGATGCTGCCTACAGTTCAGCCCTGTTTTCCATCCATGCATTCAGTCGCCCCTCCTTGACGGACAAGCGCAAGCCGCTATGAGTCTGAGTGCATCACCGGCATAGTCCCCATGAATTCCTCCTCCAGTTCTGCCTCTTCCAGACTCTCGACACTGAAGCTGCACCGGCGTTACACACCATTTGTTTTTGCGTTCTACATGGCCGGCATCATGGCGTTTCTGATGTGCTGCACCATAGTCGCGGCCAATAGCGGCCTGAGCGCAGGCTATCTGCAGCGCGTGCTCAGCGCCTATGCGCTGGCCATGCCCGTGGCGTTCTGCTGTGTGATGCTGGTGCGGCCGCTGGTCGCCAGACTGGTGGCGGCCACGGTCCAGAGCTGAGAAATCAGGCCGCCGCTATCTGTTCAATAGCTGGTGACGGCTGATAGATCAGCTCTTCCATAGAGAACCGGCTTGAAGCCTAGGCGGCCATGGCGCCATCCGCTACAAAAATATATTGCAAAGCGCCATCGCTGCTTTGCACGGCATCGCAGCCCATGCCCCAGACCTGCTGCACCAGCGCAGGCTGCAGCACCTGGGACACCGGCCCCCAGTGCACGCCGGCGGCTCCGCCCAGCACCAGCACATCATCGGCATAGCGCAGCGCCAGATTCAGATCATGGATCACGGCCACCACGCCCGCGCCCTGCTGCCTGGCCCACTGGCGCAAGAGTCGCATCGCATGGTGCTGATGGGCCAGATCGAGAGCGGCAGTGGGCTCGTCGAGCAGCAGCCAGCGTGCCGCACCGTCGGCGGGCGGCTGCCAGATCTGTGCCAAGGCTCTGGCCAGATGGGCGCGTGCCCGCTCGCCGCCCGACAGGGTGTTGATGCTGCGCTGCGCCAGATGCTCGACCCCTGTCAGCGCCATGGCCTGGGCCGGAATCTGCGCCTCCTCGGCGCCGGGCTGATGGCGGTGCGGATAGCGCCCCAGCTCCACCACTTCCTGCGCCGTGAAGTCAAAGGCCACGCTGCAATCCTGGGGCATGACCGCGCGGCGCCTTGCCAGTTGCACCACAGCGTGCCCGTGCAACTCCAGACCATCCAAGAGAACCCGTCCCGACTGCGGCGCGCGCTCGCCCACCAACATGGACAGCAGCGTGGACTTGCCCGCGCCGTTGGGGCCGAGAATGGCCGTGAAGCGCCCGGCCTGGATCTGCACATCCACCGTCGCCAGACGCGGCCCCTGGGCCACGCCCACCCCCAGATTGCGGCATTCGATGCTTGATGCTGTGTTCATACCTTGCTCCTGAACTGGCGCAGCATGGCCAGAAACAGCGGCACGCCTATAAAAGCCGTGAGCACGCCCAGCGGCAGTTCGGCCGGTTTGACGAGGGTGCGGGCCACGGCATCGGCGCCGACCACCAGGGCCGCACCCAGCAGGGCCGAACCCGGCAGCACCACGCGATGATCGGGCCCCGCAATCAGCCGCACCCAGTGCGGCGCGACCAGACCGACAAAGCCGATGATGCCCGTGGTCGCGGTCACGGCGCCCACGGCCAGCGCCGCCACCATCACCGCGCGGCGCTTGGTTTTTTCCACGGCCACGCCCAGCAGCTGGGCCTGGGCTTCGCCCAGGGCAATCGCGTTCAGCGGCCTGGCCAGCGCCAGCGCGGCCAATGCGCTGATGGCCACCGCGGCAGACACCAGCGCCACCGCACTCCAGCGTGAGGCACCCAGGCTGCCCAGCAGCCACATCTGCAGATTGCGCAGCTGCTCGTCCGTCGAAACAAAGCTCAGCAAACCCAGTCCGGCGCCAGCCAGCGCATTGATGGCAATGCCGGCCAGCAGCATCAAGCCGATGCGGGTCGTGCCCTGGACCTGGCCCAGCACATAGACCACGGCCGTGACCGCCAGGCCGCCGCCGAAGGCCATGGCCACCAGCGTCCAGCTGCCCAGATGACGGGGCAGCCAGGGCAGATACAGGCCGCCCAGCACGATGGTGATGCCGGCGGCCAGGGCCGCACCGCTGCTCACGCCGATCAGACCGGGGTCGGCCAGCGGGTTGCGAAACAGCCCCTGCATCAGCGCACCGGCCAGCCCCAGGCCCGCCCCCGCAGCCACGCCCATGAGCAGGCGCGGCAGCCGGATATTGAGAAACACCAGATGCTCGGGACTGCTGTCCACAGCGCCACCCAAGAGACTGCGAATTCCGTCCCAAACAATGCCGGGCAGCTGCGCGGGAGCAATCGCATAGGCGCCGCTGGCCGCGCCCCAAAGCATGGCCAGCAGCACCAGCGATGCGCCCAGCAGCAGCGTCGTACCGCGGCCGAGACGGCCGGACGGCGAGCGCCAGCGCGAAGCGGCCCGCAACTTGCCCCCGGGCTTGGTCACCATACCCCCCATGCTGGTGCTCATGCTCAGGCCACCCACTGCAGGGTGCGCATATGCAAGGCCTGCACGGCGCTGGGCAGGCGCGGACCAAAGCCCAGCAGATGGCTGGCCTCCAGCGTCACCAGCGCTTTCTTCGCATAGGCGGGCGTCAGCGCCAGCTCGGGCCGCTTCCAGAAAGCCGCCTCGCCGCCCAGCGCTTCTATGCCCTGGGTGGTGTTGATGATGACCTCGGGCGCGGCGCTGGCCATGGCTTCGGCCGTCAACGGCCGGTAGCCCTCGAACTGGTCGATGG
The DNA here is from genome assembly GCA_019236485.1 of Comamonas sp. Taxonomy (GTDB): domain Bacteria; phylum Pseudomonadota; class Gammaproteobacteria; order Burkholderiales; family Burkholderiaceae_C; genus Comamonas. The sequence goes on from JAFAIY010000367.1 coordinate 5,347, forward strand.
CGTTCACGCAGCCCGCATACCGGATCAAGGCATTGGCGGCCGTGCCGCGCCCCGCCACCTGGGGGCTGCCGCTGTGCGACATCACAAACAGCACGCGCGGCTTGCGCCGGGCCTTGGCCACCTGGGCCTGCACGCCGCTCCACTGCGCGTCGAGCCGGGCCAGCAGTTGCTCGGCATCGGCGGCGCGACCGATTTCGCGCCCCACGACCTTGACTTTTTCCTGGACCTCGGCCCAGTCATGCCTGGCTGCAACCAGCGACACGCGCACACCGGCCTGGCGGATCTGGTCAAGCACCACGGGCGGCCCCGCCTCGCTGGTGCCTATCACCGCATCGGGCTTGAGCGACAGCAGGCCCTCGGCCGAGAGCTGGCGTACATAACCGACCTTGGGGGTCTTCTGCGCGGCTTCGGGGAACAGGCTGGTGCTGTCCGTGCCCACCAGCAGGCTCTGGGCATTGAGCAGATAGACCACCTCGGTCAATGCACCGCTGAGCGAAACCAGCCGCTGCGCACCTGCCGCAGAGGCAACCGGAGAGGCCGCCCGGGTCAGACCCGGCAAGGCCGTTCCGGCGACGGCCGCGCCCAGCCATTGCAAACCGCCTCTGCGCGAGATCAGCTGCCTGCTCATGCGGCCTCCGCCACTGCAGTCTGACGCGGCAGGCCGGCCACCAGATCGCGCCAGCCCTGCAGCTCGGGCTGTCCGGGCTTGCGCTCGCCAAAGAACATGGCCATGTTGTTGCCTTCGGCATCGAACACTTCGACCGAGGTCACCACGCCGTCGCTG
>JAFAIY010000570.1 GCA_019236485.1 Comamonas sp.
GGCGGATGGGCGGTCTGCTTCTTGGCGACTGCACCCAGCACATCGGCCGCCAGACGCTGGGCCTTGAAGCCCACGCCGACCATGGCCGAGCGCATGAACTTGATGGTGTCCGGATTCGTGGCGTTGAGCATGGCCATGGCCAGCTTGTTGCCGGGGCGGAAGCTCTTCTTGTCCATCTTGCGCAGCAGATTGCGCATATTCATGGTCACGTCGCCGAAGTCGATCTTGACCGGGCAGGGGTTGAGGCACTTGTGGCAGACCGTGCAGTGGTCGGCCACATCCTCGAACTCCTGCCAGTGCTTGAGCGAGACGCCGCGGCGCGTCTGCTCCTCGTAGAGGAAGGCCTCCACCAGCAGCGAGGTCGCGAGAATCTTGTTGCGCGGGCTGTAGAGCAGATTGGCGCGCGGCACATGGGTGGCGCACACGGGCTTGCACTTGCCGCAGCGCAGGCAGTCCTTGACGCTGTTGGCGATCGCACCTATGTCCGACTGCTGCATGATGATGGACTCATAGCCCATCAGGCCGAAGGACGGCGTGTAGGCATTGGTCAGGTCGGCATACATCAGCGACTCGCGCGGCGAGCGGCCGTCATGGCTTTGATGGGCCGAGGCATCCCACTCCTCGTTGCGGATCAGCTTGCCCTTGTTGAAGCGGCCTTCGGGGTCGACGCGCTTTTTGTAGTCTGCAAACGGCGCCAGTTCCTCGTCCGAGAGGAACTCCAGCTTGGTGATGCCGATGCCGTGCTCGCCCGAGATCACGCCGTCCAGGCTGCGCGCCAGCTCCATGATGCGCGCCACGGCCTCGTGCGCGGTCTGCAGCATCTCGTAGTCGTCGCTGTTGACGGGAATGTTGGTGTGCACATTGCCGTCACCGGCGTGCATGTGCAGTGCCACCCAGACACGGCCCTTGAGCACCTTCTGGTGGATGCTGTTGAGTGCTTCGCGCAGCGGCTGGAAGGCCGCGCCCGCAAAGATCTTGGACAGCGGCTCCTTGAGCTGGGTCTTCCAGCTCGCGCGCAGCCTGTGGTCCTGCAGCTCGGGGAACAGCGTGGCCACGCCGTCCAGCCAGCCCTGCCAGAGCCCGCGCACCTCGGCCACCAGGCTCAGGGCCTGCTGCACGCGGTCCTCAAGCAGCTCGGCGCTGGGGATGTCGCCTGCATCGTCACTCTTGCCCAGGGGCAGGTCGCCATGCTTGAAGAAGCCGGCCAGCTCGTCGCAGAGCTTGAGCTTGTTGCGCAGCGAGAGCTCGATATTGATGCGCTCTATGCCGTCGGTGTACTCGGCCATGCGCGGCAGCGGGATCACCACGTCCTCATTGATCTTGAAGGCGTTGGTATGGCGGCTGATGGCGGCCGTACGCTTGCGGTCCAGCCAGAATTTCTTGCGCGCCTCGGCGCTCACGGCCGTGAAGCCCTCGCCGTTGCGCGAATTGGCGATGCGCACCACCTCGGCGGCCACGCGCGCCACCTCGTCGGCATCGTCGCCGGCGATATCGCCGAGCAGCACCATCTTGGGCAGGCGGCCGTTGCCCTTCTTGCTCTTGGTCGCATAGCCCACGGCCTTGAGGTAGCGGTCGTCCAGATGCTCGAGACCGGCCAGCAGCACGCCCGAGCGCTTTTGCTCGGCGAACATATAGTCCTTGATCTCGACGATGGAGGGCACGGCATCCTTGGCATTGCCGAAGAACTCCATGCACACGGTGCGCGTGTGCTCGGGCATGCGGTGCACCACCCAGCGTGCGCTGGTGATCAGGCCGTCCGTGCCTTCCTTCTGAATGCCGGGCAGACCCGAGAGGAATTTGTCGGTCACGTCCTTGCCCAGGCCCTCCTTGCGGAAGGTGCGACCGGGAATATCCAGGCGCTCGGTACGCACATGAGTCTTGCCGTCAGCCTCAAAGTACTTCAGCTCGAAGCAGGCCATCTCGGCATCGTGAATCTTGCCGAGGTTGTGATCCAGACGCGTGACCTCCAGCCATTGGGCGTCGGGTGTGACCATGCGCCAGGACACCAGATTGTCCAGCGCCGTGCCCCAGAGCACGGCTTTCTTGCCGCCCGCATTCATGGCGATGTTGCCGCCTATGCAGGAGGCCTCGATCGAGGTCGGGTCCACGGCAAACACAAAGCCCGCGCGCTCGGCCGCATCGGCCACGCGCTGGGTCACCACCCCGGCTTCGGAGTAGATGGTGGGCACATCGTGGTCCACGCCGGGGATGCTGCGCATCTCGACTTCGGTCAGCGCTTCCAGCTTTTCGGTATTGATGACCACCGAGCGCCAGGTCAGCGGGATGGCGCCACCCGTGTAGCCCGTGCCGCCTCCGCGCGGAATGATGGTCAGGCCCAGCTCGATACAGCCTTTGACGAGGCCTGCCATCTCGGCTTCGGTGTCCGGGGTCAGCACCACGAACGGGTACTCGACGCGCCAGTCGGTGGCGTCAGTCACATGAGCCACGCGCGACAGGCCGTCGAACTTGATATTGTCCTTGGCCGTGTAGCGGCCCAGGGTCTTGTGCACGCGGCGGCGCAGCTGCTCGGCTTCCACAAACGTGGCGTTGAATTCATGCACGGCGCGGTGTGCGGCCTCCACCAGCTGGCCCACCAGCTGGTCGCGCACCGCATCCTGATTGGGCTCGCGGCGCTTGTCTATTTCGCCCAGGCGGTGCTCCAGCGCCTCCACCAGCGCCTTGCGGCGGCCGGGGTTGTCCAGCAGGTCATCCTGAAGATAGGGATTGCGCTGCACCACCCAGATATCCCCCAGCACCTCGTAGAGCATGCGCGCGGATCGGCCCGTGCGGCGTTCCTGACGCAGCTGGTTGAGCACATCCCACATGGATGAGCCCAGCAGGCGAATCACGATCTCGCGGTCGGAAAACGAGGTGTAGTTATAGGGAATCTCGCGCAGTCGAGCGGGTTCGGCAGCCTGAGCCTGCAGGGCGGCAGCCAACGCAATCGGAACATTCATGGGGTAGACCGTATCGGGCGCCCGGTGGCGCCCCGAAGCCAGTGGGACAGCGATTTTAAGCTACGCGTG